>NZ_JAUHUI010000062.1:0-22712 GCF_030418155.1 Pseudomonas sp. 2,4-D | reverse complement strand
GGCCTGTTCGCGGTTAAACCCGCTCCTACAGGTACATCACAGCCCTGGAAGCATGTGATGCCCTTGTAGGAGCGGGTTTACCCGCGAAGAGGCCGGCACAGTCAATAGACACCTGGAACCCCACGCACACCCCAAGCTGCTCTTTTGCTTTGCAAGAGAAGACAAATCCCATGACCGCCGAAACCCGTATCCTCGAACTGCGTGCCGAGCTCGATCAGCACAATTATCGCTACTACGTGCTCGACGAGCCCAGCGTGCCCGATGCCGAATACGACCGCCTGTTCAACGAGCTCAAGGCGCTGGAAGCCGAACACCCGCACCTGGTAACCCCTGACTCGCCCACCCAGCGTGTGGGTGGAGCTGCCATGGCGGCGTTCAGCCAGGTGCGCCACGAAGTGCCGATGCTCAGCCTGGGCAACGCCTTCGAAGAAGCCGACCTGCGTGAGTTCGGCCGTCGCGTGGTAGAAGGCCTCGATCAGCCTGGCGCGGTCGACTACAGCTGCGAACCCAAGCTCGATGGTCTGGCCGTGAGCCTGCTGTACCGCGACGGCCAGCTGGTGCAGGGCGCCACCCGTGGCGACGGCACCACTGGCGAAGACATCAGTGCCAACGTACGCACCGTGCGCAACATCCCGCTCAAGTTGCAGGGTAAGGGCTGGCCGGCAGTGCTGGAGGTGCGCGGCGAGGTGTACATGAGCAAGGCCGGTTTCGACCGGCTCAATGCCGCCCAGGCCGAGGCCGGTGGCAAGACCTTCGCCAACCCGCGCAACGCTGCCGCTGGCAGCCTGCGCCAGCTGGATTCGAAAATTACCGCCAGCCGCCCGCTGGAGTTCTGCTGCTATGGCGTCGGCCAGCTGTCCGAAAGCATCGGCGACAGCCACATCGGCATCCTTGAACAACTCAAGGCCTGGGGGCTGCCGATCAGCCGCGAGCTCAAGCATGCGGCGGGCATCGAAGAATGCCTGGCCTACTACCGTGACATTGGCGAGCGGCGTAACAGCCTGCCGTATGAGATCGACGGGGTAGTGTTCAAGGTCAACAGCCTGGCCGCCCAGCGCGAACTGGGCTTTCGCGCCCGAGAGCCGCGCTGGGCGATTGCCCACAAGTTCCCGGCCATGGAAGAGCTGACCGAGGTGCTGGACGTTGAGTTCCAGGTTGGCCGTACGGGTGCCGTAACGCCTGTGGCTCGACTGAAGCCGGTCAAGGTGGCCGGTGTGACCGTGTCCAACGCCACCTTGCACAACATGGACGAAATCGCCCGCCTGGGCCTGCGCATCGGCGACACGGTGATCATTCGCAGGGCCGGCGACGTGATCCCGCAGGTGATGCAGGTGGTGCTGGAGCGTCGTCCGCAAGACGCCCGCCCGGTAGAAGTGCCAAGCGAGTGCCCGGTGTGTGGTTCGCAGGTCGAGCGCACCCAACTGGTCAAACGCAGCAAAGGCAAGGAAACCACCAGCGAAGGGGCGGTGTACCGCTGCGTCGGCCGCCTGGCCTGTGGCGCGCAGCTCAAGCAGGCGATCATTCATTATGTGTCGCGCCGTGCCATGGACATCGACGGCCTGGGTGAAAAGAGCGTCGAGCAGTTGGTGGACGAGGGCCTGATCGGCTCGCCGGCTGATTTGTACAAGCTGCAGTTCGAGCAGGTCGTCGGCCTTGAAGGCTTTGCCGAGGTGTCGACCCAGAAGCTGCTGGATGCCATCGAAGCCAGCAAGCGCCCGAGCCTGGCGCGCTTCATCTACGCGCTGGGCATCCCGGATGTCGGCGAGGAGACTGCCAAGGTGCTGGCCCGCTCGTTGGGCAGCCTGGCGCGCGTGCAGCAGGCATTGCCGCAGGTGCTGACCTATTTGCCGGACATCGGTCTCGAAGTGGCCTACGAGATCCACAATTTCTTTGAAGACGAGCACAACCAGAAGGTTATCCAGCAGCTGCTCGACAGCGGTATGCAGTTGCAGGACGAAGGCGAGCTGGCTGCCGAATTTGCCGCCAGCACCACCTTGGCCGGGATGATCGCCAAGCTCGACATTGCCTCCGTCGGCCCGACCGGTGCCGAGAAGTTGGTGTCCAAGCTCGACAGCCTGGACAAGATCATCGCCGCCGACGGCATTGACCTGCGCCAGGCCCTGGCGGCCAAGCAGGCCGACGCAGTGCGTGAGTTCTTCAAGGATGAAGCCAACCAGAAACTGGCTCGGGACATCGAAGCGCAGCTGCTGGCGTTCGGCATGCACTGGAGCAGCGAGAAGAAGGTGGCCGAAGGCTTGCCGCTGGCCGGCCAGACTTGGGTGCTGACCGGTACGCTGGAGCGCATGAGCCGCGACATTGCCAAGGACAAGCTGGAAAGCCTGGGGGCCAAGGTTGCCGGTTCCGTTTCCGGCAAGACCCACTGTGTGGTGGCAGGGCCGGGGGCAGGTTCCAAGCTGGCCAAGGCTGCTGAGCTGGGTGTGAAGGTACTGGACGAAGATGCCTTCGTCACATTCCTGGCCGAACAGGGCATAGCGGTCTAGGCATCCGTGCCCCCCCCTGTGGGGGGCAACTGTCTTGCTCAAAACTCGAAGAGCCTGCGCGGTCGCCCGTAGGAGCGGGTTTACCCGCGAAGAGGCCCGTCCAGGCCGTCTCGACCCTGACAAGTCATTGAGAAATGATGACTTTTTCTGCCGCAGTGGTTGTATCTGCTCCAAAGACCGGTACAATGGCGCCACTCGCTGCTCAGCGAGGCATGTAGTGGTGGCCCCATCGGTCCCCCCGCATTGATTACCCGTTAACCTGGTCAGGCCCGGAAGGGAGCAGCCATAGCGGGAACATCGAGTGCCGGGGTGTGGCTGGTGGGGCCGCCTCCATTTCTGTAAATCCTTGAACGCTCAAGGATCCCTCGCTCAAAAAATACCTTAGTCAATGTGCCAAAGCGCATGACGTGTCGACGTTCCAACTTCTGCTCTGCGAGAATGCCAGAAGGCCATACCGCCTCCAGAACGGACGCTGTGCCATGGACAGCCTTCCTATCCTCGAAACCTCGCGCCTGATACTCACGCCGCTGCAGCTGGGTGACGCACCCGCTATTCAGCAACTCATCGGCAGCATCAGCCTCTATGATCAGCCGGGTAACAACCGGGGCTTCTGGCTTGCCACTGAATGGCAGAGAAACGGCTACATCCGCGAGGCCTGTGTGGTCATCAACGAGTACTGGTTCGAGACGCTTGGGCGCTGCGTCATGCAGGTGCCCAAGGCAGCGAGCAATGACAGATCGCGCAGTGTTTCCGTACATGAAGGCATGCGCCTGGTCGGGACTGAAGCGGGGCATTTCGTCTGTGGCGCTGTGCTCAAAGAGATCTGGGAGTTGAGCCGCGATGAGTGGCGTCAAAGGGCGGCGGTCGTTTAGGTACTGAAGTGACGATCTAAACGTCAGCAAATGCATGCCTTCGCCAGTGCCTTGCCATGATAGAAAGCAGTCCCTTTCAGCAAGGACTGCTTACATGAAGTCTTCTGCATCCCCGCCACGGTTTCAGCAGTTTACCGTGTTCTGCATTGCCTGTTTCCTACTGTCCATCAGCTACGGCACGACGTTTTTGCTCTCGATGTGGGTGCAGATGCTGGGTGGAACTGCGAGCGATGCTGGGCAGGTATTTGCAGTCGCGATGCTGAGTACGCTGCTGTCTGTGGTGAGCTCGGGGCATCTGTTGCAGCGCGTTGGTGCTGCTCGCGCTATCGCTACCGGGGCGTTCTGCCTGGTCGTGGCGTCAGTAGGTTTTGCCGTCGTGCCCGGTCTGGGCGGCGCGTTGTTGGCGTGTGGCTTGATGCTCGGAGTCGGCTGGGGGCTCTTCTACACGGTAGGGCCGATCATGGTTGCTCAAATGGTCGAGCCATCACGCCGCACGCATTGTTTTGCATTGCTCTCCGGCAGCATGTTGACTGGCATAGGTACTGGGCCGTTACTGGGCAAGTTCGCGGCCTTTGTGGGTCTGCCTACCCAGCTCGCTTTTTGGGTGGCGGCGTGTGCTGCAGGGTTGGCGGGGGCGTACTTTGCTTGGCTCGGTTCGACTTCGCGGGGGCAGCGACCGACTGAGAAGGTGCAGATTGGTTTGGCGTCCGCACTCAAAGTGATGCGTTCGCGATCAGGCTTGTCGATCCTGATGGTGGGGCTGGGTGGGGCGATTTTCGGCACCATGGGCAGTTTCCAGACCAGCTATGCCGAGCGCCTTGGGCTTGATTACTCGATCTTCTTCATTGGCTTCATGGGTGCTGCGATTGCCTGCAGGCTCTTGCTGGCCGGCTGGGTTGTGAAGCAACCGCCGCTTGCGACCTCGTGGGTTCTAACCTTGATCATGGCCACCGCCGTACTGGGGTTTGATCAATGGGTGCACAGCGCCGAGCGCTATCTGGCGATGGCCATGCTGCTGGGCGTTGGTTATGGCTTGAACTACTCCGTGATTAACGGGTTGGCTGCCAACGAGGCGCCGGTGGGCCTTACCGCGCAAGCGCTGCTGCTGTTCAGCCTGTCGTATTTCATTGGTGTGTTCGGGTTCCCCTACGTAGCCAGCCAATTGATCACGCAGCTAGGCATCAACGCGATGATGTTAAGCATTGAAGGCGTTACGCTGTTGGTTGTAGGGCTAAGTACGGCGAGATGGCTGGCTTCGCGTTTTTCCAGGCCCGCGCTGGTGTAGGTGCGTTTCCCCCAACGCCCCTGCGGCTGACAGCTTCATCAAGCGCTGAAATTTCGGGCAGGCCAGGTGATCGTCCTCCGGGCACTGTGCTGCATGCCGCAGCCCCTTGCTCATTGCTTGCAAGCGCTTGATACGTGCATCGATTTCGTCTGCTTTGGCTATCAGCATTTGCCGATCAACCTGTAGGTCCACCAGCATTACCCCCACTTCATCCAGCGTAAACCCCGCAGCCTGCCCCAAGGCGATCAGCGCCAACCGGTCTGCCACATCGGCTGAAAATTGCCGACGCTGGCCGTGCCCGGCGAGTGACTTGAGCAAGCCTTTCTTCTCGTAATAACGCAGTGTCGAAGCGGGTACGCCTGTGCGTTTGGCGACGTCGGCAATGTCCATTTCGGGCCCTTGACTTGAAGTTGACTTCAACTTCTATGCTGCGCGGCATGGGTAATGACCGTCAATCATCGAGGGCTTGTTCAATGACGTTTACTGCGATGTTTTTAGCTGCATTGCCGATTGGCATCGGTGCCACTGTAGTTATGGACCTGTGGGGGCTGCTGCTGAGGCGGCTGGGTGTTGCCACACTGAACTTCGCCATGGTCGGGCGTTGGGCGGGGCATCTGCTGGGCGGGCGAGTGTTGCACCAAGCGATTGCCAAAGCGGAACCGGTGCGAAATGAGTTGGCGTGGGGATGGGTGATTCATTATGCCATCGGTGTGCTTTTCGCGATGCTGCTGGTTGTGATCGTCGGGGAGGGCTGGTTGCGATCGCCTACTCTTTTACCTGCAGTCGTTGTGGGTGTGGGTACAGTTGTGGCGCCGTTGTGCTGCATGCAGCCAGCGATGGGGGCAGGGTTCTTTGCGTCCAGGACGCCGACACCTGCGCGGAACTGCCTGAAGAGTCTGGCCACGCATTTTGTGTTTGGTGTGGGGTTGTTCTTGAGTGCGGTTTTGCTGGCTTCGGTGTGAGGGCGGGGAGTTCGGTCAGAGGCTGCGTACAGTCAATATTCCTGCAAATAGGCCTAGTGGGCACGAAGCTGCAAAATGCGATATTTGCGAAGATGAATCCCAATAATTGTGGCGACCGGTCTTGGGCGCCAAGCGTGAATTATGCCTGTGACGTTACCGTTTCGCTGATACGGGATTCTCCCTGGCGAACGGACGATATTCTCTATGAGACGGAGTCCAAATCATGTGATCTGAATCCGGGGTTAAAGCACCAGAACCAAAGGGTCTTGTTCCCTCCTTTCAGATTTGAATCCTGCTCGTTTATAAAATGGATAACTCCTGTCACTTGGCCATACAACTAACAGCTCGCACTTATCTACGATTGCCTGGTCCTTGACAAAGCGCAGCAATTGCTCACCGACCCCATTATTCCGATAGGCAGGTCTTACGTAGACATTCGTGACATATCCCCAGTAACCATTGATTTCGCATGGAGAAGGTATTTTGCTCACTAAAATCAGAGAAGCAACACCTATCAACTCTGCATCTTTTTCAGCGACGTAGTTTATTAAATTTCCCGTAGCTTCTAATTCTTCCTCTCTTTTCAGGAATTGCTCTGTAAATCGGGCCTTATCTACAGGTGGCTCAGTTTCCTCATCATCGCTGCATAAAGCCCAGCGTAGTTCGGCGAGTGCCGATAATTCGGCAGTGGTAGATTTTCGTATATTGACTTTATTACAGTCGAGGGAGTTGTCTGCTTTCATGTCTATACCTTGCTTTATTTATGATTCTGCAGTGTTTAGTCCTGGTGCGCTGCTTTTAATTTGAGAATGGTTTGTCGGGTAGTGCTGAATTCACGAGCCACAGCACTAACCGTGATCCCCGTGAGAAGTCGTTCTAAGTAGCAGATCCTTCTCAAGCTCAGCGACCGTCGAGATCACCTGCATGGTCATTTTTCCCGCCGGACTGGTCAGATTTACGCCGCCCTGCGCCACGCAGTGAGCTCTGATACCAGACGCGGTCAGTTGTTCCACTGTTTTCCTGACATCCATAGCATTTCGTACAAGACGATCCAAGTCGTGTGCAGAGTCGGGATAATGGCCTGGAACCTGTCGGAATTTTAGTTGGAGGACAAATCCCAGACGCCCCGTATCGGTAATCCCCGGTACCAGGGAAAGCTTGTCAGTAAGCAAACGCCACTCGTCCCTGTCATCAAAAGCCTTCTCCTGTGACAACATCCCAACTCCCTGAATCTTCAATGTGTAATCGCTATGGTAACCATCCACAGCTGAGTGATTTTTACTCAGATCCAGTTCAAAAAGTCGGCTTTTGCATTTTGCGGCTTCGCTCCCACCAGGCAATAAGCATTACCCCTGGAGAAACTGCGCCGAAGTAGAACAGGAGCACGCCCGTCCATGGTGAAAATTATCGGAGCTTGCGCAATTCCCCCATCGAGTATCTCGTCTTCACTCTGCATGTGTCCATTGAACGCTTGAGTGGTACAGCGCATTTTCGATTCCTTTTGTTAGATGAATGAAGGCTCAGGTCAAGTTGACTAGGGGCATGATAAATGCGACGAACTTGGCAGTCGCGGGCTCGGCGTGTTTTTAGAACGATCTGACATGAGCCTGAGAAAATTCCTACCGATCAGATGAGTGCGGCGAATTATCCTACGATCTCCGTCGTCTCACGTCTGATTGTTCCGGTCAACCTCGCCCACTAGGCTTTCGCGGTCGCTGTCAGTTCAGCGATCGGGTGTGGAAGCCTGGGTGGTTTGGCGGCTGTCGATATGACGGTTGTGCGTGGGAGGCCTTCGGGCCTGCCGGGTTTGCCATACCCCTGGTCTTCCACCCCGCGTACAACTGTCACCCTAAGTGTGGAAGCGAAAGGGTGCTCTCAGCCCGGTATGGTGAACTCATGAAAAAACTGGTCCCCGATCCGCCCCACGTCTTCGATCTTCCCCAAGGCAAATCCCTTTCCCGCGCAATCAGCGAAGGCATCGTCCCGATGGAGTTCGCGTTGATGAATGTTTCCCACTACCTGATGTTCGCCTACAGCGATAGCCGCCGGGCGCTTGAGCGTATTCAGGACGAAGAAACCAGGCAGTTATTGGAGCATGGTTTGCGGGCCATGCAGATTGCCTGGGGGCAGGCGGATGCTGTCAGCTTGGCGTTTGAGCGTAAAGGCCGCTGATGTTGAGTTTGTGAGTGTGCCGCACACGCTGTGGGAGCGGGCATGCCCGCGAAGAATATAACGCGGTGGATGGCACCGGCTATGCCGGTGTTCGCGGGCAAGCCCGCTCCCACAGTGTTTGCGCAAGCGTTCGCGAAATGAGCAGGGCGTTAGTTGCGCTGGCTGTGTGCCGGCATTTTGCTGGGTATTTCGGGCCGGGCCACAGACCTACTGTCCGGATCGCTCGTCCCTCCATACCGCTGCAAAATCCGCTCGATCTCCCCCGACTGCTTCATTCTTACCAACGCCCGCAACAACCCTTGTGTCGGTATCGCCGGATCGTTGCGCACCATGCACCCCAAATCCTGTTCGTCCAGCACTGCCAGCGCTTGCAATTGCTGCTCCGCTGGCAACCCTTGGTTGAACCACTGCAACGACAACTGGTTGCTCACCGCATGGCGATACCGGCCTGCCTGCAGCTTTTGCAGCACCAGCAACTGATTGCGGCTGTCCTCACGGTGCAGCTGGCCGTGGTCCAGCAGTGGTTGCAGGGTTGAATAGGTGTAGCCCAGCACCGTGCCGATCGCCTGGGGTGGCAGTTGCTCCGGGGGTATCGGTGTGCTGTCGTCGGCGCGGCCAACCAGTACGTCGCGCTGATGAATCAGCGGGATACTCCACACAAAATCCCTTGGGCGGTCGTTGAGCCACTGGGTACTGACGTAGCAACGCACATCAATGTCGCCGCTGCTCATGGCCTCCTCCAGACGCAGGCGGGCCATGACGTGGAACTCGGGGCGAGCGCCCACTTGCCTGGCAACGGCTTGCATCAGGTCGTACAGCAATCCCTCCACTGGCTGATCGCCTTCGATGCGTACCAGGGGCATGCTCCAGCTCTCGGTTACGGAGAAGCGCAGCACCGGCTGGTCAGCCAGGCTGTTTGTAGACCACAGCAGTAACAGGGCCAGCAGTCTTCGCAAAGGCAATCCTCTCTGGACAATGCGCCATTCCAAGCTTAGACGAGTTGCGCAGGGTGCAATTTTGCCCCCGCTCCGCTAGCATTAGCGATCTTCCGCTCGATCAGGCTACGATGGTTTTTCGATGAGTTATCAGGTTCTTGCACGAAAATGGCGTCCGCGCTCGTTCCGCGAAATGGTCGGCCAGACCCATGTGCTCAAGGCCTTGATCAATGCCTTGGACAACCAGCGCCTGCACCATGCATACCTGTTCACCGGTACCCGCGGGGTGGGCAAGACGACCATCGCCCGTATTATCGCCAAGTGCCTGAACTGTGAAACCGGCATCACCTCCACGCCCTGTGGCACCTGTTCGGTGTGCCGGGAAATCGACGAAGGCCGTTTCGTCGACCTGATCGAGATCGACGCCGCCAGCCGTACCAAGGTCGAGGACACCCGCGAACTGCTCGATAACGTGCAGTACGCCCCTAGCCGTGGGCGCTTCAAGGTCTACCTGATCGACGAAGTGCACATGCTCTCGACCCACTCGTTCAACGCCTTGCTCAAGACGCTGGAAGAGCCGCCGCCCTACGTCAAGTTCATCCTCGCCACCACCGACCCGCAGAAGCTGCCGGCCACCATCCTGTCGCGCTGCCTGCAGTTCTCGTTGAAGAACATGAGCCCGGAGCGGGTGGTGGAGCACCTCAGCCACGTACTGGCCGCCGAGAACGTGCCGTTCGAGGAAGATGCCCTGTGGCTGCTGGGGCGTGCGGCCGACGGCTCCATGCGTGATGCCATGAGCCTGACCGACCAGGCCATCGCCTTCGGTGAAGGCAAGGTACTGGCCGCCGATGTACGTGCCATGTTGGGTAGCCTCGACCATGGCCAGGTGTATGGGGTCTTGCAGGCACTGCTCGAAGGCGATGCCAGGGCTTTGCTGGAGGCCGTGCGTAACCTGGCCGAGCAAGGGCCGGACTGGTCGGGCGTTCTGGCCGAAATGCTCAATGTGCTGCACCGTGTAGCCATTGCCCAGGCGCTGCCCGAAGCGGTAGACAACGGCCAGGGTGATCGCGAGCGGGTATTGGCGCTGGCTTCGGCGCTGCCGGCCGAGGATGTGCAGTTCTATTATCAGATGGGCCTGATTGGCCGCCGTGACCTGCCCCTCGCACCGGACCCGCGCGGTGGCTTCGAGATGGTGCTGCTGCGTATGCTGGCGTTCCGCCCGGCAGACACGGACGACGCACCGAAGCCGGTGCTAAAGCCAACGGGGATCAGCCAGGCCACAGCTGATCCTGCAGGGCAGGTGGCAGCCGCGGCGCCGGTCGCGCTTTCATCGCCTGTCGCGGCTGTGCCGGCGCAGCCTGTTGCGCAAGCCCCGCAGCTGGAGGTGCCTGCACCCGCGACGGCTGATCATGAGCCGGAGGCCGAGGCAGATGTTGAGCTGAAGGCCGAAGCCGAGGCCATCTCCGTGCCTGAGCCGGTCGCCGAAGTGGTCGACCTGCCGTGGGAAGAGCCTGCCGTTGCACCCGCGCCGTTAGCGGCTGAACCTGCGCCTGAACCGGCACCTGCGCCCGAGCCTGTTGCCCCGGTGGCGCCCACACAGGCCGCCCCGGCACACGACGAGCCGCCTTTCGACCCGTCTGCCTACGCTGCCGTGGGGATGGAGCGCGACGATGAGCCGCCGCTTGACGAAGACTATTACGGCGGCGAGAGCGATCCGGCAGGTTTCAGCTACCTGGACGAATTGGCCGAACATGTTCAGGAAGACAAACCGGCTGCCGAACCGTTGCCGGCAGCCAAACCGGCCACCGGCCTGGCCTTGCAATGGCTGGAATTATTCCCACAGTTGCCTGTGTCCGGGATGACAGGCAACATCGCGGCAAACTGTACGCTGATTGCCGCCGATGGCGACGACTGGTTGCTGCACCTGGACCCGGGCCAGGGGGCGCTGTTCAACGCCACCCAGCAGCGGCGCCTGAACGAAGCGCTCAACCAGCACTTGGGGCGCACGCTGAACCTGCGCATCGAGCTGATCCTGCCCGAGCAGGAAACCCCGGCTCAGGCGGCAGCACGCAAGCGAGCCGAGCGCCAGCAGGACGCCGTCGCGTCGATCAAGCAGGATCCGTTGATCCAGCAGATGATCAAGTTGTTCGGCGCCAAGGTGCGGCAGGATACTATTGAGCCTGTAGAAGCCCTGGTCAGTCAGGGCCAGTAACCGATAACCATGCGGCCGGCCCGGTGCCGGGCCGCATCACATGACCCAATCGAGGTATACCCCATGATGAAAGGTGGCATGGCCGGCCTGATGAAGCAGGCCCAGCAGATGCAGGAAAAAATGCAGAAGATGCAGGAAGAACTGGCCAACGCCGAAGTCACCGGTCAGTCCGGTGGCGGGCTGGTGAGTGTGGTGATGACCGGTCGTCATGACGTCAAGCGCGTCAGCATCGACCAGAGCCTGATGTCGACTGACGAAGATGACAAGGAAGTACTGGAAGACCTCATTGCCGCTGCGCTGAACGACGCCGTGCGCAAGGTTGAGCAAAGCAGCCAGGAAAAGATGGGCGGCATGACCGCCGGCATGCAGCTGCCGCCAGGCTTCAAGATGCCGTTCTAAGGCATTGAGGTACTAAAAAACGCCGCTGATATCAGCGGCGTTTTTTTTGCGTAGATTTCAACCCAGACGCGGTCTGCTTTTTTATGTCGGGACAACTGTTTTGCTCGAACTTTGAAATTTTGCACGATCACTGTGGGAACGGGCATGCCCGCGAACACGGGCGAAGCCCGTGCCATCCACTGTGCAGCCTGCTTCGCGGGCATGCCCGCTCCCACAGTGGTCACACTAGCTTTCCAGTTTTGTGCAAGGCAGTTGCTCTCATAAAACTGCAGGCCGCGTAGACTTGGGGTGACCTGATTTGACGCCACCGCCCCCGCTGGGTATAAACCGCCTCTTATTGAATTGTCAGGCCTTTCCCATGAGCTTCAGCCCTCTCATCCGCCAACTGATCGACGGCCTGCGCATCTTGCCAGGCGTTGGCCAGAAAACCGCCCAGCGCATGGCCCTGCAACTGCTCGAGCGCGACCGCAGTGGCGGGCTGCGCCTGGCTCAGGCCTTGACCCAGGCCATGGAAGGGGTAGGGCATTGCCGCCAGTGTCGCACCCTCACCGAGCAGGAACTGTGCCCGCAGTGCGCCGACCCGCGCCGTGACGACACCCAGCTGTGCGTAGTCGAGGGGCCGACCGATGTGTATGCGGTGGAGCAGACGGGCTACCGTGGCCGTTACTTCGTGCTCAAGGGGCACCTGTCGCCGCTGGATGGCCTGGGGCCTGAGGCGATCGGTATTCCGCAGCTGATGGCGCGGATCGAAGAGCAGGGCACCTTTACCGAGGTGATCCTGGCGACCAACCCGACAGTGGAGGGGGAGGCGACGGCGCATTACATTGCCCAGTTGCTGAGCGAGAAAGGCTTGGTGGCGTCTCGCATTGCCCATGGTGTGCCACTGGGCGGCGAGCTGGAGATGGTGGACGGCGGTACCCTGGCCCATGCCTTTGCAGGGCGCCGGCCCATTTCGCTCTGATTCATTGGGGCCGCTTGGCGGCCCATTCGCGGGTAAACCCTACAAAAAATGCGCGGCCTTTGTAGGAGCGGGTTTACCCGCGAATGGGCTGCAAAGCAGCCCCAAAGCCCACTCAGTACTCGCTGAGGGAAAACTCGGTCAGGCAGAAGGTAGGCACCCCCGCCGCTTGCAATCGACGCGACCCGTCCAGTTCCGGCAGGTCGATGATCGCTGCCGCCTCGAACACCTGCGCCCCGGTACGACGCACCAGGTTGGCCGCCGCCAGCAGCGTACCGCCAGTGGCAATCAGGTCATCGAAGATCAGCACCGAGTCGCCTTCACACAGGCTGTCGGCATGCACTTCCAGGAAGGCTTCGCCGTACTCGGTCTGGTAACCCTCGCTCAACACGTCAGCCGGCAGCTTGCCCTGCTTGCGGAACAGGATCAGCGGCTTGTTCAGCTGGTGGGCGATGATCGAGCCGATCAGGAAGCCCCGCGCGTCCATGGCGCCGATGTGGCTGAATTCCGCCTCGACATAGCGCTCGATGAACTGGTCAGCCACATAGCGCAGCCCGCGTGGCGACTGGAATAACGGGGTAATGTCGCGGAAGATCACACCCGGTTTGGGGAAGTCCACTACCGGGCGGATCAGGGCTTTGAGGTCGAAGGCGTCGCTGTGCATTGTTGCGGGTATCCTGGGAAAACGAATGCCCAAGTATACCCGCTAAAGACCAACCTCAGGCCTCGATTGCGCCACCGGCAAGCGCGCACAGCTGTATCGGATCGAGGATGTGCACTTCCTTGCCCTCGGCGCGCAGCAGGCCGTTCTGCTGGAAGCGGGTGAACACCCGCGACACGGTTTCTACCGCCAGGCCAAGGTAATTGCCGATTTCGTTGCGCGACATGCTCAGGCGGAACTGATTGGCCGAATAGCCGCGGGCGCGGAAGCGCGCCGACAGGTTGACCAGGAAGGTGGCAATGCGCTCGTCGGCGGTCTTTTTCGACAGCAGCAGCATCATTTGCTGGTCGTCGCGGATTTCGCGGCTCATTACCCGCATCAGCTGGCGACGTAGCTGCGGCAGTTGCACCGACAGCTCGTCCAGCCGCTCGAAGGGGATTTCACACACCGAAGTGGTTTCCTGAGCCTGGGCCGATACCGGGTAGGCCTCGGTATCCATGCCCGACAGGCCGACCAGTTCGCTGGGCAGGTGGAAGCCCGTGATCTGCTCTTCGCCGCTGTCGCTGAGGCTGAAGGTTTTCAGGGCCCCGGACCGTACTGCGTAGACCGAGCCAAAACTGTCACCCTGGCGGAACAGGAACTCGCCTTTCTTGAGCGGCCGCCCGCGTTTGACGATTTCATCCAGCGCGTCCATGTCTTCCAGGTTCAGCGAAAGAGGCAGGCACAGGGGGGCCAGGCTGCAATCCTTGCAATGGGCCTGGTTGTGTGGGCGCAGTTTGACTGGCTCGGACATTTGAATCGATCCTTGTGGGAAAGCACACATAAGTCGTAAGGGTAACTCACGACACAGGGTGTAGGCCAGTGTGCGCGGTGATGGTGCGCGCTGGCGAAACCCCGGCAGGAGGCCTGCCGGGAGTCCATGTGTGCTCATAGTGTGCCTGACAAGGAAGCTTGTCCATGCGGTTGAACGCCTTGTTTTTCAGATCACTCGCGAGAAGCGCTGGCGGTTGTGCATCGCCAGATAGGCGTCGAACACCATGCATACCGAGCGCGCCAGCAGCCGGCCGGCGGGTAGGATGCGAATGCCCTTGTCGTCCAGGCTGATCAGGCCGTCGCGCTGCAAGGTCAGCAGCTCGGGCCAGAGGTCGTTGAAGTAACCGCGAAAATCCAGGGTGAAAGCCTGTTCGATGGGTTCGAAATCCAGCTCGAAATGGCAGATCAGTTGCTGGATCACCGCCCGGCGTATGCGATCGTCGTGGTTGCACAGCAAGCCGCGCTGGGTGGCCAGCTGGGCGTTGGACAGGCTGTCCTGGTAGGTGTTGAGGTCACTGCTGTTCTGGCAGTACAGGTCGCCGATCTGGCTGATCGCCGACACGCCCAGGCCAATCAGGTCGCAGTGCCCGTGGGTGGTATAGCCCTGGAAGTTGCGCTGCAAGGTGCCTTCTTCCTGGGCAATGGCCAGTTCGTCGTCGGGCAGGGCGAAGTGGTCCATGCCGATGTAGCGGTAACCGGCGGCGGTCAGTTGGTCGATGGTGGCGTGCAGCATCTCCAGCTTGGCGGCGGCGCTGGGCAGGTCGTTGCTGTCGATGCGCCGTTGCGGCATGAAGCGCTCGGGAAGGTGGGCATAGTTGAACACCGACAGGCGGTCGGGCTGCAGGCGGATCACTTCTTCCACGGTGCGGGCAAAGCCTTCCGGGGTTTGCTTGGGCAGGCCGTAGATCAGGTCGAGGTTGACCGAGCGAAACTGCAGCGTGCGCGCAGCCTCGATCAGGGTGCGGGTCTGTTCCAGGCTCTGCAGGCGGTTGATCGCGCGCTGCACGGCCGGGTCGAGGTCCTGTACACCCAGGCTGACGCGGTTGAAGCCCAGTTCGCGAAGCAGGCCCATGGTCGACCAGTCGGCTTCGCGAGGATCGATCTCGATGCCGTAGTCGCCGGAATCGTCGTCCAGCAGGTGGAAGTGCTGGCGCAGGGTAGCCATCAGTTGGCGCAGTTCCACATGGCTGAGGAAGGTCGGCGTGCCGCCGCCAAAATGCAACTGTTCAACACGCTGTTTAGGGGCCAGGTGGCAGGCGACCAGCTGGATTTCCTGCTCCAGGCGCTGCAGGTAGGGCGCAGCGCGGGCGCGGTCTTTGGTGATGACCTTGTTGCAGGCGCAGTAGTAGCAGATGTTGGCGCAGAACGGCACATGCACGTACAGCGACAGCGGGCGCACGGCCCGTCGGCTCTCGCGCAGGGCGTTGAGCAGGTCGAACGAACCCACCTCGCTGTGCAGCTGCACGGCGGTTGGGTATGAGGTGTAGCGTGGCCCGGCGAGATCGTAGCGGCGGATCAGGTCGGTATCCCAACGGAGGTCGTCGAGCATGAGGGTAGTCCCCGGAAAGAGCAGCAGTGCACCGGAGTCTATGGCCGTCTGTAGGAAACTGTGTTGATTTGTATCAAGGGCATTGGGGCTGCTTTGCAGCCCTCGTCAATGCCCCATCAGCCAGTGCTGGTGTGGGCCCGGCAGGGTCCAGACACCGAATAGCATCACCAGCACACCGCCCGCCACGCGCACGCTGCGTCGCCGCAACAGGGCGTTTACCCGTTCGGCAGCCAGCCCGGTTGCCAGCAACACCGGCCAGGTGCCCACCCCGAACGCCAGCATCAACGCGGCGCTGTAGCCGGCATTGCCCTGGCTGGCCGCCCACAACAGGGTGCTGTATACCAGCCCGCAGGGCAGCCAGCCCCAAAGGGCGCCCAGCAGCAATGCCCGAGGGAGGCTGGACACTGGCAGCAATCGCGACGCCACCGGCTGGATATGCCGCCACAGCCCGCGGCCCAGTGCCTCGATACGGGTCAGCCCGCTCCACCAGCCGGCCAGGTACAGGCCCATGGCAATCAGCAGCAGCGCCGCAACCACCCGCAGCGCCAGCGCTGCCGGGCTGCTGGCCACGGCCCAGCCGGCCAGGCCCAGCAACAGGCCGGCGCACGCATAGCTGAAAATGCGCCCCAGGTTGTACGCCAGCAACAGGCGCAGGCGCTTGCCGCGTTGTTCGGGGGGGATGGCCAAGGTCAGTGCGCCCATCAGGCCGCCGCACATGCCCAGGCAGTGACCGCCCCCTAGCAGGCCAAGGACCAGTGCCGAGCCCAGCAGCGCAAGCAGGTCAGGCACGGGGTGGTGGTTCCTTGTCGGTGTCGGCTGCGGCATCGTCAGGTTTCACTGCCGCCTGGTGGCGCGGGTCCTGATCGTCGAACAGGATGCTGTGGGCGGGGCCTTCAAGGTCGTCATACTGACCGCTGTCTACCGCCCAGAAGAAGATGTACACGGCCACGCCGACCAGCAACAGGGCTGCCGGGATCATGACATAGAGGGCGGGCATGGCGACTTCCTCCCGGGTAAAGGGGCTTCGTGGGGCAGCGGGCCCGAGGCCACGGGCATCCGGGTCAGGCGCAGGGCATTGAGCACCACGATCAGCGAGCTGACCGACATGCCGATGGCGGCCCACACCGGCGTGATCCAGCCGAGCGCGGCGAACGGCAACATCAGGCCATTATACAGGGTCGCCCACAGCAGGTTCTCGAGGATGTTGCGGCGGGTGCGGCGGGCCAGCTCGAACGCCTGCACCAGCGCTTGCAGGCGGTTGGACAGCAAGACGGCGTCGGCACTGGTCTTGGCCAGGTCGGTGGCGCTGCCCATGGCGATGCTGATATCGGCGGCGGCCAGTACCGGTACATCGTTGACCCCGTCGCCGAGCATCAGCACCTTGCGCCCGTCAGCCTGCAGGGCTTTCAGGCGGTCCAGTTTGTCATCCGGGCGCAGGCCGCCAATGGCCTGGTCGATACCCAGCTGCGCGGCCACTTCGGCAACCATCGGTGAGCTGTCGCCCGACAACAGCAGGGTGTGCCAGCCGCGCGCCTTGCAGGCAGCGAGCAGGGCCGGGGCATCGTCGCGCAGGCGGTCATCCAGGCCGAACCAGGCCAGTGGCCCTTGGCGGTCGCCCAGCAGCAGCCACTGGCCGCGCGGCTCGGGTACAGCGGGGATTTCCGCACCACTCAAGGCGCAGACGAAGGTAGCCTGACCAATGCGCAGGCGCTGGCCGTCGACCACCCCCTCCAGGCCCAGGCCGGGTACGCTCTGTACGTCATCGGCAGGTGTGGCGGTACGACCAAACGCGCGAGCGATGGGGTGTTCAGAGCGGTTTTCCAGCGCCGCGGCCAGGGCCAGGCAGCGGTCGGCGGCCTGGCTGCCGAGCGGGCGGATGCTGCGCAAGGTCAGGCGGCCCTCGGTCAGTGTGCCGGTCTTGTCGAAGATCACCGTGTCGATCTGGTTCAGGCCTTCCAGCACATGGCCGCGGGTCACCAGCAGGCCAAGCTTGTGCAGGGTTCCGGTAGCGGCGGTCAGTGCGGTTGGCGTAGCCAAAGACAGGGCACAAGGGCAGGTGGCCACGAGCATGGCCAGCACGATCCAGAACGCCCGTGTCGGGTCCAGGTGCCACCACCACAGGCCGATGGCAACGGCGGCCAGCAGCGAGAACAGCAGGAACCACTGCGAGGCCCGATCGGCGATTTCCGCCAGGCGCGGTTTTTCGGTCTGGGCGCGTTCCAGCAAGCGGACAATGGCCGACAAGCGTGAGTCATGGCCGAGGGCTTGCACTTCCACATTCAGCGCGCTTTCAACGTTCAGCGTACCGCCAGTGACCCGCTCACCCACCCGACGAGGTTGTGGCAGATACTCGCCGGTCAGCAGCGATTCGTCGACACTGGAGCGGCCCTCGACGATGCGCCCGTCGGCAGGGATGACCGCACCGGGCAGCACCTGCACGGTGTCGCCGCACTTTAACTCGCTGAGCAGGATGCGTTCGCTGCGCCCGATGGCGTCCAGGCGCAGGCATGAGGCTGGCAGCAGGTTGACCAGTTGCGCAGTGGCCGCCGCTGTGCGCTCGCGGGCGCGGCGCTCCAGGTAGCGGCCGGTCAGCAGGAACAGGGCGAACATGCCCACCGTGTCGAAATAAAGCTCGCCGCTGCCAGTGATGGCTGTCCAGATGCCGGCGCCGAACGCCAGGCCAATGGCCAGCGACACCGAAACGTCCATGGTCAGGTGGCGCGTTCGCAGGTCGCGCGCCGCGCCCTTGAAGAAGGGCGCGCAGCTGTAGAACACGATGGGAATGGTCAGGAACAGCGCCACCCAGCGCAGGATGGTGTGTAACTCGGGTGTCAGGTCGATGTTGAATTCGGGCCAAGTGGCCATGGTCGCCATCATCGCCTGGAACCACAGCAGCCCGGCCACGCCCAGGCGGCGTAGGGCGCTGCGGTTTTCCCGGGCCAATTGCTCGGCGGCCTGGTCAGGCTGGTAGGGGTGGGCGGCGTAGCCGATCTGGCGAAGTTCGGCGAGCAGGCGCGACAGCGGCAGCTGCTTGTCGTCCCAGTTCAGTGCCAGGCGGTGGTTGGACAGGTTCAGGCGAGCTTCGGCGACACCGGGCAGGTTGCGCAGGTGCTTTTCGATCAGCCAGCCGCAGGCGGCGCAGCTGATGCCCTCGACAAGCAAGGTGGTTTCGGCCAGCTCACCCTGGTGGCGGACGAAGGTTTGCTGCACGTCGCTGCGGTCGTACAGGGCCAGTTCGTCTTGCAGTTGCTTGGGCAGGGCTTCGGGGTTGGCGCTGTTGTCGCTGCGGTGCTGGTAGTAATGTTCCAGGCCTCCAGCGACGATCGACTCGGCCACTGCCTGACAGCCGGGGCAGCAGAACTGCCGCGGTTGGCCGAGGACCACGGCGGTGAAGCGGCTGCCGGCCGGGACGGGCAGGGCGCAGTGGTAGCAGGGGGTCGGTTGGGTCATAGGGCAGACACTGCTCAGGCAGATAGGAAACCCTGTGGGAGCGGGCGCGCCCGCGAATGCGTCAGACCTGGAAATACCTTTGCCTGAGCTATCGCATTCGCGGGCGTGCCCGCTCCCACAGGGATTAGCGGTGTTGCTACTGTTGGTGTTCGGCGCCTTGCAGGGCTTCGTCACCCAGCTGCAAGGTCACACCATGCGCCACTTTTTCCTCTTCGAACAGGCGCCACACCTGGGCCCCTTCGCTACCCAGCAGTTCGACAAAACGGCGTCCGTCGACCTTGTCTTCCAGCTGCCCCACATAGCGCCCTGCTTCGACCCGGCTCAGCAGCACCTTGCGGTCCTTCTCTGGCTGGGTTGGCGAAATCAGGTTCAGCTCCAGGCTTTGCGGGTTGCTGTTACCGGTCAGGCGCAGGTCCACTTCGCCGGTCAGTTCGTCCAGATGCACGCTGGCTTTCAGGCCCAGCTGCTGCGCCAGCAGCTCGCGGTCCAGCGAGCGGTTGATGCCCTTGCCGGCCTCGTAGTAGTTGTCGTTCACCAGGTTGTCCGGGTTGTGCACAGCGATGCTGACCATGGTCAGGCTCAGGCACACCGAGGTGGTGAGGATGCCGATGATGATCCAGGGCCAGAGGTGCTTGTACCAGGGGCTGGCGGCGGTGGCGGCAGGCATTGTGCGTTATCTCTCTTAGCGGATCTGTGGGCCGATGAAACGGCTCTTGGCTTCAACCTGGGCGTCGCTGTCGTCGGCGCTCTTGAGGATGAAGGTGATTTCGTTGGTGGTCGACGGCAGCTTCTCGGGGGCAACCGACAGCTGCACGGGAAGGCTGACGATGTCACCGGCGGCCACGCGGATCTCGCGCTGGCCTTCGAGCTTGAGGTCCGGCAGGCCGGCGGCGTCCAGCACGTAGAGGTGATCGCGCTGATCCTTGTTCATTACCTTCAGGCTGTACACGTTCTCGATTCGGCCCTGGGCGTTTTCGCGGTACAACACGCGGTCTTTGCTGACGTCGAAACCGACCAGCGAACGGGTGGCGAAGGCCGTTGCCAGTCCTATCATCATCACCAGCAGTACCACGGCATAGCCGATCAGACGCGGGCGCAGCATGTGGGTCTTCTGCCCGGACAGGTTGTGCTCGGTGGTGTAGCTGATCAGCCCTTTGGGGTAGTTCATCTTGTCCATGATGCTGTCGCAGGCATCGATACAGGCGGCGCAGCCGATGCACTCGATCTGCAGGCCGTCACGGATGTCGATGCCGGTAGGGCAGACCTGCACGCACATGGTGCAGTCGATGCAGTCGCCCAGGCCTTGGGCCTTGTAGTCGGTATCTTTCTTGCGCGGGCCGCGGGTTTCGCCACGGCGTGGGTCGTAGGACACGATCAGCGTGTCCTTGTCGAACATCACGCTCTGGAAGCGGGCATAGGGGCACATGTACACACACACCTGTTCGCGCAACCAGCCGGCGTTGCCGTAGGTGGCGAGGGTGAAGAAACCGACCCAGAAGTAAGCCCAGCCATCGGCCTGGCCAGTGAAGAATTCGATCGCCAGTTCACGGATCGGCGAGAAGTAGCCGACAAAGGTCATGCCGGTGACAAAGCCGATCAGCAGCCACAGGCTGTGCTTGGCGAATTTGCGCAGGAACTTGTTGCCGCTCATGGGGGCTTTGTCGAGCTTCATGCGCTGGTTGCGGTCACCCTCGGTGACCTTTTCGCACCACATGAAAATCCAGGTCCACACGCTTTGCGGGCAGGTGTAGCCGCACCACACCCGGCCGGCGAACACAGTGATGAAGAACAGGCCGAAGGCGGCGACGATGAGAATCCCCGAGAGCAGGATGAAGTCTTGCGGCCAGATGGTGGCGCCGAAGATGTAGAACTTGCGCTCGGGCAAGTTCCACCACACGGCCTGGTGACCACCCCAGTTCAGCCACACGGTGCCGAAGTACAGCAGGAACAGTGCGGCACCCCCGACCATGCGCAAGCGGCGGAACAGGCCGGTGAAGGCGCGGGTGTAGATCTTTTCCCGGGAAGCGTAGAGGTCGACGGAATCCTTCCCTTTGTTGGCAGGCGGGGTGACATCATGTACCGGAATTTGCTTGCTCATCATCAAGTCCCACGGCAGTGGAGAAACGCCGCGGCCTGTGCGTGCGGGCCGCAGTCTCGCGCAATCTGCTAGCGCTCTGCGGTCCATGATACGCCGCTGATGGCGGTAGGGGATCGCACTGCGACCTTTAGTCGCGTTGGGTTCGTGGTATGAAACGTGTTATGGCGGGTGTCAATTGATCCAGGTCACTTGCCTGCGAGAAATGCTGTGCCAGTACCGGCCTCTTCGCGGGTAAACCCGCTCCTACAAGGATCCTGTGTAGGAGCGGGTTTACCCGCGAAGAAGCCAGGCCTGCCTTACTCAGCCTTGGCTGGCTCAGCCTGGTGCGACAGGCTGTAGACGTAAGCCGCCAGCAAGTGCACCTTGTCGTTGCCCTGCAGTTGTTCCTGGGCTGGCATCTGCCCCTGGCGGCCATAACGAATGGTTTGCTGCAACTGGGCAAAGCTCGAGCCATAGATGAACGCCTGCGGGTGGGTCAGGTTCGGAGCGCCCATGGCGGGCGTACCTTTGCCTTCCGGCCCGTGGCAGGCCACGCAGTTGGCTGCGAAGATCTTCTGTCCGTTCTCCACATCGGCCTTCGCGCCCTCAGGCAGAGTGCGGCCATCGAGTTTGCTGACCACGAATGCAGCCACATCGGCCACGCCCTGGTCACCGATCACTTCGGCCCAGGCCGGCATCACGCCATGGCGACCGGCCATGATGGTGGTCTTGATGGTTTCCGGCTCGCCGCCCCAGCGCCAGTCATTGTCGGTGAGGTTAGGGAAGCCGAAGGCGCCCTTGGCGTCGGAACCGTGGCACACCGAGCAGTTGGAGGCGAACAGCCTCGCACCCATTTTCAATGCCTGTGGGTCCTTGGCCACTTCTTCGATCGGCATGGCCGCGAACTTGGCGAAGATCGGCCCGAAACGGGCGTCGGCCTTGGCCATTTCCTTTTCCCATTCATGCACGCCGGTCCAGCCCGGCTGGCCGTTGGAAAACTCGGTCTGCTTGTCGTTATCCAGGTACGAATAGCCCGGCAGGACGCCTTTCCAGTTGCCCAGGCCCGGGTACAGCACCAGGTAGCCGAGGGCGAAGATGATGGTGCCGACGAACAGCCAGAACCACCATTGCGGCAGCGGGTTGTCGTATTCCTCGATGCCATCGAAGGCATGCCCGACGGTTTCGTCGGTAACCTCTTCGCGCTGGCCCTTGCGGGTGGACAGCAGCAGCCAGGTCAACGAGAAGATGGTGCCCAGGGTCAGGACGGTAACGTACAGACTCCAGAAGGTTGTCATTGTTGTTTGCTCCCAGAAGCTTTTGCTTGCTCGACGTGCCGAGTGGCCTCGGGGTCATCCGCGAAGGGTAGTTGGGTCGCTTCGTCGAAGTCCTTTTTACGCCGTGGGTTGAACACCCACAGCGCCAGGCCCACGAACGCCACCATCACCACGACGGTGCCCAGGCCGCGAATCATCCCGATATCCATCAGCGTCACCGTTTGCTCTTGATGATGGTGCCAAGACCCTGCAGGTACGCGACGATGGCGTCCATTTCGGTCTTGCCCTTGACCGCGTCACGTGCGCCGGCAATGTCGGCGTCGGTGTACGGGGTGCCGAGTGTGCGCAGCACTTCCATCTTCTTCGCGGTGTCCTTGCCGTCGAGCTTGTTCTCGACCAGCCACGGGTAGGAAGGCATCTTCGACTCCGGTACCACGTTGCGCGGGTTGTACAGGTGCGCACGGTGCCAGTCATCGGAGTAGCGGCCGCCGACGCGGGCCAGGTCCGGCCCGGTACGCTTGGAGCCCCACAGGAACGGGTGGTCCCACACGCTTTCACCGGCTACCGAGTAGTGGCCGTAACGCTCGGTTTC
>NZ_JAUHUI010000061.1:0-24373 GCF_030418155.1 Pseudomonas sp. 2,4-D | reverse complement strand
ACGGTGAACGGCGGGTGGAGATTGGCCAGCAGGGCCGGCCCTTTCGCGGGTAAACCCGCTCCTACAGGCGACCGCTGGCGCCTTGATTACCAGCGCCCCGCCGCATCCTGGTCACTCTGCTTCCCCTCCACCCACCTTGGCCCTTCCTGGGTATTCTCCTTTTTCCAGAACGGCGCCCGGGTCTTCAGGTAGTCCATGATGAAGTTGCAGGCATCGAACGCCGCCTGCCGATGGGCACTGGCCACCCCCACGAACACAATCGGTTCGCCCGGCTCCAGCGCACCGATGCGGTGCAGCACCTCCACCTTCAATAGCGGCCAACGCTGCTCGGCCTCGACCACGATCTTGGCCAGGGCCTTTTCGGTCATGCCCGGATAGTGTTCGAGGAACATCCCCGCCACTTCGCGGCCATCGTTGAAATCCCGCACATAGCCGACAAAACCGACCACCGCGCCCACGCCCACATTGGCTGCATGCATGGCATTGGTCTCAGCCCCCGGGTCGAACGCGCCTTCCTGCACTCGCACAGCCATGTTCAGCCTCCGGTCACCGGCGGGAAGAACGCCACTTCATCGCCCTCTTCCAGCGGTTCATCGAGCTTGCACAGCTCTTCGTTGCGCGCGCACATCAGGTTCTGCTCGGCCAGCACTTCATACTGCCCGCCCTTGGCAACCAAGGCCTGGCGCACATCATCGAGCACCTTGAACGCACCCTCCACCCGCTCGGCATCCACGCCCAACAGTTCGCGGTAACGGGCGAAATACATCACATTGACCTTCATCACGCCTCCACCTTGTAGTGGCCACTCTTGCCGCCGAGTTTTTCCAGCAGGCGCACCTGCTCGATGACCATACCTTTATCCACAGCCTTGCACATGTCATAGATCGTCAGCGCGGCCACGCTGGCGGCGGTCAGCGCCTCCATCTCCACACCGGTCTGCCCGGCCAGCTTGCAGCGGGCGACGATGCGCACGGCATCCTGCCCCTCGGCGCTGAGCTCGACCTTGACGCTGGTGAGCATCAGCGGGTGGCACAGCGGGATCAGGTCGCTGGTTTTTTTCGCCGCCTGTATCCCGGCAATGCGCGCCACGGCGAACACGTCACCCTTGGGGTGTTCACCGTCGACGATCATCTGCAAGGTCTGCGGCAACATGCGCACCCGCGCCTCGGCGGTAGCCTCGCGCTCGGTCACGGCCTTTTCAGTGACGTCGACCATGTTGGCCCGCCCCTGGGAATCAAGATGTGTCAGCACTGCTCTGCTCCTGTGAAGGGATTTCGCAGTGTAAACCTGTGGGTCAGGTTTGAGCAGAGGTATGTGTCGGCAGGTTTGGCCTCTTCGCGGGCACGCCCGCTCCCACAGGAGCTCCATGGCCTCGAATCAAGTGGAGATCCTGTGAACGGGCGTGTCCACGAAGAGGCCGGGCAGTAATCTGCCCGGCTACAGGGTTTACAAATGAGACTCGGCGTACTCGGCCAGCACCGAGCGAGGCACGCCCTGCAGGGTGATGTGCACGCCATGGGGGAAGTCCTTGAAGCGCTCGGTCAGGTAGGTCAGGCCCGAGCTGGTCGCGGACAGGTAGGGGGTGTCGATCTGCGCCAGGTTACCCAGGCAGACCACCTTGGAGCCGGAGCCGGCACGGGTGATGATGGTTTTCATCTGGTGCGGCGTCAGGTTCTGGCACTCGTCAATCAGGATCAGGCTCTGCTGGAAGCTACGGCCACGGATGTAGTTCAGCGACTTGAACTGCAGCGGCACGCGCTCAAGGATGTATTCGACGCTGCCATGGGTGCTTTCGTCATCCATGTGCAAGGCTTCGAGGTTGTCGGTGATGGCGCCCAGCCACGGCTCCATCTTCTCTGCTTCGGTACCCGGCAGGAAGCCAATCTCCTGGTCCAGCCCCTGCACGCTGCGGGTGGCGATGATGCGCCGGTAGCGCTTGCTGACCATGGTTTGCTCGATGGCCGCAGCCAGCGCCAGGATGGTTTTACCGGAGCCGGCGGCGCCGGTCAGGTTCACCAGGTGGATATCCGGGTCCAGCAGGGCGAACAGCGCCAGGCTCTGGTGAATGTCGCGTGGTTTCAGGCCCCAGGCTTCCTGGTGCAGCAACGGTTCCTGGTGCAGGTCGAGCAGCAGCAGTTCGTCGTCACGAATGCCCTTGATCCACCCGACGAAGCCCTGCTCATCGATGATGAACTCGTTGACGTGCACGGCTGGCAGGTTGTCGATCATCTGCACCCGATGCCAGGTGCGGCCGCGCTCCTGGCGGGTATCGACCTTGCTCACGCGGTCCCAGAACGAGCCGGTGACCGAATGGTAGCCCTTGGACAGCAAGGACACGTCATCGACCAGTTGGTCGGTGCTGTAGTCCTCAGCCGCTATACCGCAAGCGCGCGCCTTCAGGCGCATGTTGATGTCTTTGGTGACCAGCACGACGTCCAGGTCGGTGCGCCGGGCCCGGACTTCGAGCAACTGGTTGATGATGATGTTGTCGTTGAGGTTTTCCGGCAGCAGCTTGTTCGGCTCGTTGCGCGGGGTCATCAGGATGGAAAGGAACCCCTTGGGGCCGCTCTTGTTGCGCTGGATCGGTACGCCCTGCTCGACATCGCTGGGCGAAGCGTCACCGAGGGTCTGGTCTATCAGGCGGATGGCCTGGCGGCATTCGGCGGCGATACTCTGTTTGCCGGTCTTGAGCTTGTCGAGTTCCTCCAGCACCGTCATCGGGATGGCGACATGGTGCTCCTCGAAGTTCAGTAACGCGTTAGGGTCGTGAATCAGGACGTTGGTATCGAGCACATACAGGATTGGCTTGCTGGAGGAAGGGTTGCGTCCTTGGTCATCCATACTCGGTCACCTTATGTCGAAGCCACACGGCGTGGTCTGTTACGCCGCAGAGTGACTGCCGCTGTCCCCGTATCCGCGTTGTTACGGGCGGGAAGCGAACCTGGCTAGGTGGGCCTGGATGACGCCACCTGTGCTGCAGGAATCGGCTGTCTGGTTTCTTCATACCGCAAAAACCATGACCGAAAAAAGCACTTTTACGTATTTTTGAAGTTTATTTTTCCGATTGACGAAGAGGCCTTGGCGCCAGCGTCAGAGGGGACTACGCTCAAAAGTCATACCCTCTATTCGCGGTATCCATATTCCCGGCAATCCTCCCAGCCGATGCCGCTTTGCGCGGTATTGCGCAGCAGCCAATCCACCGCCGGCTGCGCCTTGGGAAGGCTGTCATGAAACTGGATCACGCCCTTGCGCCACAACAACATCAGGGTCAATACGCGCTGTGCGGATGCCTCTGCGCTCAATGCACCGTCATCCTGGGCATCAATGTCCCACAACGATACCCGCAACTGCTGGCGGGCCATGAACGCCTCGCCGTCAGCCCGTCGCAGGCCATAAGGTGGGCGGAACAACGGCACATACTGCTCGGGCAGATCAGCCTGCACCCGCGCCTGGCTGCGCCGCAGCGAATCCTGCCATTCGGTCCACTGCGCATGGGAGCGGTACTCCCACCCCTGGATACCCACGCACTGCCCGTCATAGAGCTGGCGCAAGGCGTTTGCCGCCGCGCCATCACGGCGTTGCTGCAAGCGGTTACCGAGCGTGAAGAACGTGCCTTCGAGCTTTTGCCGGCGCAGGTAATCGGTGAGTAGATCCGTACTGCCCCCCTCGGGCCCGGGCCCGCCGACAAAGGTCAGCAGGAACATGCGGTCGTTCAGTTCGTCACCCTTGCGCTCACGCGAAGACAACCGCTCAATTTCGCTGCTGGTCTGCGGCAGCAACGCCGCCTTGCGCAGTTGCTCGTCCAGGTAGCGGACATGGAACTGATGGCTCGGCTCGATCCAGCCGGTATAGAACGCACCGACATCGGCAGCGAACGTCGCCGCTTGTGTACGCAACTCCGCCATGGACGTAACCGGGTAACAGAATGATGCATCCTGCTCACAACTGCGCTGCGCCTGTTGATACCCCTCCCACAACCGCTGCCACATGCGCGCCCGAACCTGGCGCACCTTCTGCAGGTTGATCTGCCGCAGCCCCAGCCGGGCCGCCAGGCTTGCGTCATCCAGCAACTCGCTTTCGTGCAGCACTTGGGCGAACGACAGGATTTCTGCCCGAGAGGCAACATCGAACAGCGCCGGGCTGTCCAGCTGTTCCGGCCACAGGCTGCGGTCCAGGCTGACCTGAGGTGAAGGGGCGGCTTGCACGGCCAGGCTCAGCAGGCCGGCCAGCAAGGCAGAAGCAATGCGCACAGTGGAAGGCTCCGCAACGGCAAAACGCGAACTATAGCGCCTGCACCGACCATGGGTTGTGACTATCGTCGCCATAGTTTGGACTTGTACCGCCCACCCCGTAGAATCCTCGGCCAACGATGCCAGGAGCCGACCCGATGCTGACGGTGATTTCCCCCGCCAAGACCCTCGACTACGACACCCCGCCAGTGACCGAGCGTTTCACCCTGCCCCAGTACCTGGATGAATCCCAGGCCCTGATCCAGCAGCTGCGCGAACTGTCGCCGGCGCACATCAGCGAGCTGATGCACCTGTCCGACAAACTCGCCGGCCTGAATGCTGCGCGCTTTGGCAGCTGGACCCCAGACTTCACCCCGGCCAATGCCAAGCAAGCGCTGCTGGCGTTCAAGGGTGATGTATACACCGGCCTCGATGCCGAGAGCCTGAGTGAAGACGACTTCAGCTACGCTCAGGACCACCTGCGTATGCTCTCGGGCCTGTATGGCCTGCTGCGCCCGCTCGACCTGATGCAGCCCTACCGCCTGGAGATGGGCACCAAGCTGGCCAACGCCCGCGGCAAGGACCTGTACGCCTTCTGGGGCACGCGCATCAGCGAATGGCTGAACCAGGCCCTGGCCGACCAAGGCGATGACGTGCTGTTGAACCTGGCCAGTAACGAGTATTTCAGTGCAGTGAAACGCAGTGCACTGAAAGCCCGGGTGATCAACGTCGACTTCAAGGACCAGAAAAACGGCCAGTACAAGATCATCAGCTTCTACGCCAAGAAAGCCCGCGGCATGATGAGCCGCTTCGTCATCCAGCAGCGCATCAGCAACCCGGAACAGCTCAAGCAGTTCGATGCTCAGGGGTACTACTACAGTGCCGAGCAGTCCAGGCCGGACCATTTGGTGTTCCTGCGCGATCACCCCTCGGAGTGAACCTGGAACGCCCCCTTCACAGCCAAACCCGCTCTTACAGGTAATGCGCTACCTGTAAGAGCGGGTTCACCCGCGAAGAGGCCAGCAGCCCATACCCCTCTCTGCCCTGCAACAGGGCACGCTGCAAACCGCCATAACGCCATTAATCCGACGCCAGAAATCCAGCACACCCACCTTTATCGCCAAACGACATAAGACCGTTCATACCTTTTTTGACGAATTCTGAAAAAAAATTTCAGATGCTGGCATAAAAATATCTCGCAACAGTTACGCCCTTGATACACCGGGGCGAAACACCCGCGTGCTATCAAATTGAAACTGTCCGCAACTGAATAAATATTTAGAAATCTTTCATTCGAGCGAAACCGGCTCAGGAACTTCTCCCAAAGCCAATCGCTCATAGTGCCGTAACGATTTTCCTGCCTACGGGCTGTGAGAGATGACTTACAGATGACAACGGTGGGCATCCACTGCCCGCCATAAGAAATTCGACAGGTATCACGGAACCCTCCGAAGACCTTGTCCATGCAGGAGAGACGCGTCCCTTACAAATCGTCCTAGTGGTTGATTTCAAAGGATTTATTCACTTGAAAAAACAAGCACAGCAACGCGCCAAGTAGCGCATTGCAATAAAGACGGCTGCATTTCAGGGCACGTTTTTTAATGAATGGCTATTGAATGCCAACTTTGAGCGCATAACTTTTTGCGTTCCGGATTTATTTTGCCTGCGCTCGGCGAAGTGTGCATTCGCCATGGACCCGTGCGCCCGAAAACTGTTGTTAATCAACCCAGCCCGGCTCTCTGCGGAGGCGTCGGCGTGATAAACACATGAGGTGATAGCGATGCGTATCAGCATCTTTGGTTTGGGTTATGTGGGTGCAGTCTGTGCAGGCTGCCTGACGGCGCGTGGCCATGAAGTGATCGGTGTGGACGTGTCCAGCACCAAGATCGACCTGATCAACCAGGGCAAGTCGCCCATCGTCGAACCTGGCCTGGAAGCACTGCTGCAACAGGGCATCGCCAATGGCCGCCTGCGCGGTACTACCGACTTCGCCGAAGCCATCCGTGCCAGCGATGTATCGATGATCTGCGTGGGCACCCCCAGCAAGAAAAACGGCGACCTGGGCCTGGAGTACATCGAATCCGTGTGCCGCGAAATCGGCTACGTGCTGCGTGACACCACTCGCCGTCACACCATCGTGGTGCGCAGCACCGTACTGCCTGGCACGGTCAAGAACGTGGTCATCCCGATCCTCGAAGACTGCTCGGGCAAGAAGGCCGGCGTCGACTTCGGTGTGGCGGTCAACCCGGAATTCCTGCGTGAAAGCACCGCCATCAAGGACTACGACCAGCCACCGATGACGGTCATCGGCGAACTGGACAGCGCCAGCGGTGACATCCTCCAGGCCCTGTACGAAGAACTCGACGCCCCGGTCATCCGCAAGCCGATCGAAGTGGCTGAGATGATCAAGTACACCTGCAACGTATGGCACGCCACCAAAGTCACCTTCGCCAACGAAATCGGCAACATCGCCAAGGCCGTGGGCGTCGATGGCCGCGAAGTGATGGACGTGGTCTGCCAGGACAAGGTCCTCAACCTGTCCCAGTACTACATGCGCCCTGGCTTCGCCTTCGGCGGCTCTTGCCTGCCCAAGGACGTACGCGCCCTCACCTACCGCGCCGCCAGCCTCGATGTCCGTGCACCGCTGCTCGACTCGCTGATGCGCAGCAACGAATCGCAGGTGCAGAACGCCTTCGAGCTGATCGAAGCCCACGACAAACGCAAGGTCGCCCTGCTGGGCCTGAGTTTCAAGGCCGGCACCGACGACCTGCGCGAAAGCCCGCTGGTGGAACTGGCCGAGCGCCTGATCGGCAAGGGCTACCAGCTGGACATCTACGACGAGAACGTCCAGTACGCCCGTGTTCACGGCGCCAACAAGGACTACATCGAGTCGAAGATCCCGCACGTGTCGTCGCTGCTCAACGCCAACCTGCAGCAGGTGATCGACAACGCCGACATCATCGTCCTCGGCAACCGTGACGAGCAGTTCCGTGCGCTGGCCCTGCAAGCGCCAGCCGGCAAGCAGGTGATCGACCTGGTCGGCTTCATGAACAAACCGACCAGCACCACCGCCCGTACCGAAGGCATCTGCTGGTAAGTGCCCGGCCGGGCAGCGATGAGGCACTCGACAAGAGCCGCCTCCTCGCTGCCCACCCTTTCCCGAATTCTCGACGGATGCTGAACATGCAAAGGCTCCAGACAGTGCTGTTGCAGTGCGCCGGGTGGCTGCTCTACATGAGCCTGCTCATGCTGATCGCCCTGGCCCTGCCAGCTGATATCTTCGACTCGCAGTCGAAGCACTTCATCTTCCTGGTCGGCGCAGTCGGCATCTGGCGCTACTCCATGGGCGCCACCCATTTCATCCGCGGCATGATCTTCCTCTACGGCGTGTACCCGTACCTGCGCCGCAAGGTGCAGAAAATGGGTAATGCCACCGACCCGTCGCATGTCTACCTGATGGTCACCAGCTTCCGTATCGAAGCGCTGACCACCGCCCAGGTGTACAGCTCGGTGATCCGCGAGGCGATCAACTGCGGCTTCCCCACCACCGTGGTCTGCTCGCTGGTGGAAATGTCCGATGAACTGCTGGTGAAGAGCCTGTGGGCCAAGTACAACCCGCCGGCCCACGTGAAGCTGGACATCGTGCGTATCGCCGGTACCGGCAAGCGCGATGGCCTGGCCTACGGCTTCCGCGCCATCTCGCGCATGCTGCCGGACGAGAACGCCGTGGTGGCGGTGATCGACGGTGACACCGTGCTGGCCGACGGCGTGGTGCGCAAGACCGTACCGTGGTTCAAGCTGTTCCCCAATGTGGGCGGCCTGACCACCAATGAATTCTGCGAAGTGCGTGGCGGCTACATCATGAGCGAGTGGCACAAGCTGCGCTTCGCCCAGCGCCACATCAACATGTGCTCGATGGCCCTGTCCAAGCGCGTACTGACCATGACCGGGCGCATGTCGATGTTCCGCGCCAGCGTGGTGACCAACCCCGAGTTCATCGCCGACGTCGAAAGCGACTCGCTGATGCACTGGCGCCTGGGCCGCTTCAAGTTCCTTACCGGGGACGACAAGTCCAGCTGGTTCAGCCTGATGCGCCTGGGCTACGACACCTTTTACGTGCCGGACGCCGCCATCAACACGGTCGAGCATCCGCCGGAAAAAAGCTTCCTCAAGGCCAGCCGCAAGCTGATGTACCGCTGGTACGGCAACAACCTGCGGCAGAACTCACGGGCACTGGGCCTTGGCCTGCGTCGCCTGGGGCTGTTCACCAGCATCGTGTTGTTCGACCAGCGCGTGTCGATGTGGACCAGCCTGCTGGGCCTGACCGTGGCGGTGATCGCCAGCCTCAAGTTCGGCATGGCCTTCTTGCTGGTGTACCTGCTGTGGATCGGCATCACCCGCCTGATCCTCACCATCATGCTGCTGTGCTCCGGCCACAACGTAGGCCCGGCCTACCCGCTGATTCTCTATTACAACCAGATCATCGGCGCGCTGATGAAGATCTACGTGTTCTTCCGCCTCGACAAGCAGTCGTGGACGCGTCAGCCCACTGCCCTCAAGCGTGACCTCGCCAGCTTTCAACAATGGTTCAACACCTGGTCCTCGCGGACCATGACCTTCTCGGCTGCCAGCATCTTCGTTGCTGTGCTGTTCATGGTCGTGTGAGCCAAACCCGGATCGGATCTAACAGGAACAAACCACCATGAATACCGCCGTGAACGTCAATGTCGTGCATGAGTCCGAAGCCCAGCGCCAACACGCCCGGGTACGCATTCCCGCCAAACTGCGGTTCCTGGACGCCCAGCGCCAGGTCCACGAAGTCAAGGTCGAAGACCTTTCTGCCGGCGGCCTGAGCTTCCACGCCAAGCAACCGCAGTCGGTGGGCGATGTGCTGCGCGGGCGCCTGCAGTTCGTGGTCGACAACCTGGGCCTGTCGATCGACATCGAGTTCCAGGTGCGCTCGTACAACCCGGACAATGGCCGTATCGGTGCGCAGTTCCAGAACCTTGAACCTCGCGACATCGCCACGTTGCGGCACATCATCACCAGCCACCTGTCGGGTGAGCTGATCAGCATCGGCGACGTACTCAGCACCCTGCAACGCGACAACTTCACCAAGGCGCGCAAGCAGAAGGACGGAGGGTCGGGCCTGAGCGCCTTCGGCCGCTTCAAGGCAGTCACCGTCACACTGGGCGTGTTCGTGGTCGGCGTTGCGGCCTTCGGCTTCGTCGCCAAATCGTTGTATGGCATGTATTTCGTCAGCCACGCCGAAGCCGGTGTGGTCGCAGTGCCGACCACCAACGTCACCATGCCGCGCGACGGTACCGTAAGCAGCCTGGTCGAAAGCGGTGGGCAGATCGCCAAGGGCGCGCCATTGGCCAGCTTCACCACCAGCATGCTGGACATGCTCAAGGGCAACCTTGAAGACGCACAGCTGGAGCCGGCGAAGATCGAGGAGCTGTTCGGCAAGCAGCTGTCCGGCACCCTCACCAGCCCCTGCGATTGCGTGGTCGCGCGCCAGTTGGTGGACGACGGCCAGTACGCCGCCAAGGGCCAGCCGATCTTCCAGCTGATCCCACGCACCACCACCCCGATGGTCGAAGCGCGCTTCAGCTACCGCCAATTCGACGAGGTCAAGCCGGGTACCCGGGTCAACTTCCAGGTGGCCGGCGAAGACGAAGTGCGCACCGGTCAGATCGTCAGCAGCACCAGCCTCAACAGCGAAGACCTGTCCTCCGACATCCGCGTGCAGATCAAGCCAGACAGCGGCCTGCCGGCAGAACTGGCCGGCCGCCCGGCCTCGGTCAACAGCGACCGTGGCCCATCGCTGAACTGGCTGATCGACAAAGCCGTGGCCCGTGGCCTGTGAGGGACGGACAATGATCTCTGATACCAACACCCGCTCCCACAGGGTCCGCGTGAACCTGGGATTGTGTGCACTGGCCGCCGCCATCACCCTGGCCGGCTGTGCCGGCCTGCCCGACCAGCGCCTGGCCAACGAGGCCATGAAGCGCGGTGACACGGCATTGGCCGAGCGCAACTACAAGGCGCTGGCCGACCTGGGCTACAGCGAAGCGCAAGTCGGCCTTGCGGACATCAAGGTGGCCACCCGCGACCCCTCGCAAATCAAGGAAGCCGAAGCCACCTATCGCGCTGCAGCCGCTACGTCGCCACGCGCCCAGGCGCGCCTTGGCCGCCTGCTGGTGGCCAAGCCGGACAGCACCCAGGCCGAGCGCGAAGAAGCAGAGACCCTGCTCAAGCAAGCGGCCGGTCAAGGCGAAAGCAACACCCTGATCCCACTGGCGATGCTCTACCTCAGCTACCCGCAGAGCTTCCCCAAGGTCAACGCGCAGCAGCAGATCGACCAGTGGCGCGCCGCCGGCAACCCGGAAGCGGGCCTGGCCCAGGTGCTGCTGTACCGCACCCAGGGCACCTACGACCAGCACCTGGGCGAAGTGGAGAAAATCTGCAAGGCCGCGCTGAACACCACCGACATCTGCTACGTCGAACTGGCCACCGTGTACCAGAAACGCGGCCAGGCCGACCAGCAAGCCGCCCTGCTCGGCCAGCTGAAATCCGCCTATGCCCGTGGCGCTGTCCCGGCCACCCGGGTTGACAGCGTGGCCCGGGTGCTGGCCGATCGCAGCCTTGGCCAGACCGACGAAAAAACCGCCAAGGAGCTGCTCGAGCAAGTAGCCCCGGCCAACCCGGCGTCCTGGGTCAGCCTGGCACAGCTGGTATACGACTTCCCAGAACTGGGCGACACCGACCAGTTGATGGCCTACATCGACAAAGGCCGCGAAGCTGAACAGCCACGCGCCGAACTGCTGCTGGGCCGCCTGTACTACGAAGGCAAAACCCTGCCAGCCGACGCTCAAAAAGCCGAGCAGCACCTGCAAGCCGCTGCCGAAGCCGGTGAGATCAGCGCCCATTACTACCTGGGCCAGCTTTACCGCCGCGGCTACCTGGGCAATGTCGAGCCGCAGAAGGCCGTCGACCACCTGCTGGCCGCCGCCCGTGGCGGGCAGAACAGCGCCGACTATGCCTTGGCTCAGCTGTTCAGCGAGGGCCACGGCATCCGCCCGCAACCGGGCAACGCCTGGGTGTTCGCCCAGCTGTCGCAGGCCAACCCGACGCCGCAATCAGCCGAACTGCTGCAGCAGCTCGACCAGCAACTGACACCTGATCAGCGCAACCAGGCCCAGCAACTGCTGGACCAGGAAAAGCGTGCACGCGGCAGCATGGCGCAGGGCGCGAATAGCACCCTGGCCCTTGAAGCCCTGCAAGACGACGAAAAAGAAGTAGACGGTGAGGACTCGCTATGACGCTCAATCCCTTCGTGAAAGCCGGCATCGGCCTGAGCTTCGCCCTGCTGTGGTCCTGCCCGACCCTGGCGGAAATGACCGCTGAAAAGAACTTCGGCCTGGACGTGAAAATCACCGGCCAGTCGGAAGACGACCGTGACCTCGGCACCCGCTCTGGCGGCGACGTCAACGGCCTGGGCCTGGACCTGCGCCCTTGGGTGTATGGCGAGCGCGGTAACTGGAGTGCCTATGCCATGGGCCAGGCGGTCGCTGCGACCGACACCATCGAAACCGACACCTTGCGCCAGAACGACGACGGCACCAGCACCGACACCGGCGACGACAGCCGTCAACCAGACAAAAGCTACCTGGCCATGCGCGAGTTCTGGGTCGGCTACAGCGGCCTTACCGCCTACCCCGGCGAGCAACTGCGCTTCGGTCGCCAGCGCCTGCGCAGCGACGATGGCATGTGGCGCGATACCAACATCGAAGCGCTGAACTGGACCTTCGACACCACGCTGCTCAAGGCCGATCTGGGCGTCGCCCAGCGTTTCAGCGAATACCGCACCGATCTCACCGAACTGGCGCCGGAAGACAAGGACCGCACCCACATCTACGGCAACGTCGCCACGCAGTGGACCCCTGGCCACTGGGTTGGCCTGCGCGCTCACCACACGCATGACAGTGGCAGCCTGAAGAACCCCGGCGAAACGGTCGACGCGCTGGACAAGTCCCGCACTGGCGACCTTACCTGGCTGGGTCTGGAGGCCAACAGCGACGCCTACAACTGGCGCAACGACCACACCGTGAATTACTGGGGCAGCGTCACCTGGCTAACCGGTGACCGCGACAAGCTGAGCACCCAGCAGGTGGGTGACGACCAGGTCGCCACCGGTAAGCAGAGCGGTGACGTCAACGCCTGGGCAACCGACCTCGGTATCCGCCTGCGCCTGGACCCGCAATGGCAGGTCGGCGCTGCCTACGCCCGCGGTAGCGGCGGCGGCGGCGATGACGGTTCGAACAACTTCGAGCAGACCGGCCTGGAGAGCAACCGCTCCAACTTCACCGGCACCCGCTCGCGTGTGCACCGCTTCGGCGAAGCGTTCCGCGGCGAGCTGGGCAACCTGCAGGCCGCCACCCTGTTCGCTTCGTGGCAGCTGCGTGACGACTATGACGCCAGCCTGATCTACCACAAATTCTGGCGGGTCGATGGCAACCAGAACATCGGCTCCAGCGGCATCAACGCCGTGGTCAACGATAACGGCGTGAACCGTCAGCTGGTCGACGGCGAGAAGGACCTTGGCCAGGAAATGGACGTGGTCGTGACCAAGTACTTCAAGCAAGGCCTGCTGCCGGCTTCGATGAGCCAGGCAATCGACGAGCCGTCAGCCCTGGTGCGCCTGCGTGCCGGTGTATTCAAGCCGGGCGACGCCTACGGCAAGGAAGCGGACTCGTACATGCACCGCGCCTTCGTCGACGTCATCTGGCGCTTCTGAGGCCGGTAGGGGACTGACCGTGATGAACCTTCACCCGCACTTACGTCACAGCCTGTTGGCCAGTGCCTTGCTGCTGGCAAGCGGCCTGGCCACTGCCGCAGAGCCCCAGGTGATCGCCAAGGAGCTGCAGCAGGCCAAGACCTATACGGTGGCCAGCGCACCGATAGAGCCGCTGCAGATGGACCCGCCAAAGTTGCCCGACCTCACCGGTTTCACGGCCGAGGCGGTGCAGAAGAAAATCGACCGCCGCCACAAGGGCAAGGTCAGCCTGCGCCGTATGTTCCAGGAGGACACCCTCAAGGAGTTCGTCGGCGGCGACAACAAGGCCGCCGAGTGGGTGCAGCGCCAGCACGGCATCCCGCAGGCGATCTTCGTCGATGACGGCCATGTCGACCTGACCGAGCTGAGCAAGAAGGTGCCCAAACAGTACTTCAGCGAAGTCGAGCCTGGGGTTTACCTGGCACGCCTGCCGATCGTGGTCGGGCAAAAGGGCATCCTCGAGATCGACGGCAAGGTCAAACAGCTGCGCCTGTCCCAGGAGGGCGGCGCATTTCTGGTCAATGACGGCAAGCTGTTCGTAACCGACACCCAGGTGACCGGCTGGCGGGAAAAGGACAACGGCCCGGCGACCTTCCGCTCGCCCAAGGAATTCCGCCCGTTCCTGCTGTCGTGGGGTGGTACCGAGACCTACATCGTCAATACGAAGATGGCCAGCTTCGGCTACGCCAAGTCCAAGTCGTATGGCGTGAGCATCTCGCAGTACACGCCGAACATGGCCAAGCGCATGGGCCGCCCGGAGCCCACCGGCTGGATCATCGGTTCGGAGTTCAGCGACATGTGGTACGGCTTCTACTGCTACGAAACCCAGGACTTCGTGATCAAGGACAGCACCTACCGCGACAACATCGTCTACGGCATCGACCCGCACGACCGTTCGCATCGCCTGATCATCGCCGGCAACACGGTGTACGGCACCAAGAAGAAGCACGGCATCATCGTTTCGCGTGAGGTCAACGACAGCTGGATCATCAACAACAAGAGCTACGACAACAAGCTCTCGGGCGTGGTGATCGACCGTAACAGCGTCAACAACCTGGTGGCCTACAACGAGATCTACCGCAACCACACCGACGGCATCACCCTGTACGAAAGCGGCGACAACCTGATCTGGGGCAACAAGCTGGTCAACAACCGCCGCCACGGCATCCGCGTGCGTAACAGCGTGAACATCCGCCTGTACGAAAACGTCGCCATGGCCAACGGCCTGGTCGGCGTATATGGCCACATCAAGGACCTGTCCGACACCGACCGCGACATCGCCCTCGACCCATTCGACACCAAGGTGTCGCTGATCGTGGTGGGTGGCGAGCTGTCGGCCAACGGCTCCGGCCCGCTGTCGATCGACTCGCCGCTGTCGGTCGAGCTGTACAAGGTGTCCATGCTCGCGCCACGCAAGGCCAGCGGCATCAGCCTCAATGGTGTGCTGGGCGAGCGCCAGGACGAAATCCTCGACCTGCTGGTACGCCAGCAGAAGGCTGTGCTGATCGACCCGGTCGAACGCCAGACCGAAATGATCGATTAAGGAAGCCCAGACCATGACTCCACACCTGATGAAACTGCTGGGCCTGTCCGCCGCCCTTCTGGCAATCAGCCAGGGCGTGCGCGCCGAAGACGTCAAGGCCCCGACCTTCAACGCCGAGCCCTGCTGCCAGTTGTGCCCTGAAGCGCACGATGCCAGCCGCTACACCACCCGCTATCAGCAAAACTTCACCACGCTGGTGCAGGCCCAGGGCGACTGGCTGTTCCGCACCCGCGAAGACCTGCGCACCGAGTTCAACACCACCCCGGCCGGCTACAAACGCCTGCAGCAAGTGCACGACGCGTTCAAGAAACGTGGCGTGGAACTGGTGGTGGTGTACCAGCCGACCCGCGGCCTGGTGAACCGCAACATGCTCAACCCGGCCGAAAAGGCCGCGTTCGACTACCAGAAGGCCCTGGGCAACTACCAGGCCATGCTCAAGCGCTTCGCCAGCATGGGCTACAACGTGCCCGACCTGTCACCGCTGACCAACGAGCAACTGGCCGCCGCTGACCAGGGCAAGGACTTCTACTTCCGTGGCGACCAGCACTGGACGCCGTACGGTGCCGAGCGCGCGGCGAAGATCGTGGCCGACACCGTGCACAAGATGCCGGCCTTCGAAGGCATCCCGCGCAAGGAATTCGAGACCAAGAAGTCAGGGCGCATGGGCAAGACCGGCACCCTGCACAACGTTGCCGGCCAACTGTGCGGCACCAGCTACGCCGTCCAGTACATGGACCAGTTCGCCACCGAGCCGAAAGGCGCGAGCGGTGGCGACGACCTGTTCGGTGACAGCGGCAATGCGCAGATCACCCTGGTCGGTACCAGCCACAGTGGCAAGAACTACAACTTCTCTGGCTTCCTCGAGCAATACATCGGCGCCGACGTGCTCAACGTCGCCTTCCCAGGCGGTGGCCTGGAAGGGTCGATGATCCAGTACCTGGGCAGCGAGGAATTCCAGAAGAACCCGCCGAAGATCCTGATCTGGGAATTCTCCCCGCTGTACCGCCTGGACCAGGAAACCATCTGGCGGCAAATCCTTGGCCTGCTCGACGACGGCTGCGACGACCGCCCAGCCCTGATGAGCGCCAGCACCACCCTCAAGCCTGGCAAGAACGAGCTGATGGTCAACGGCAAGGGCGGCGTGATCAAAGACCTGATCAACCGCAACCTGCAGATGGACGTCAAGTTCGAAGACCCCTCGGTGAAGGTATTGCAGGCCACCCTCTGGTACCTCAACGGTCGCCATGAGGACATCAAACTGGAAAAACCGGAAACCTCCGACACCGACGGCCGCTTCGTCTTCCAGATGCGCGAAGACGAGGACTGGGCCAGCCAGAGCCTGCTGGCGTTCGAGGTACAAGGGCCGGAAAGCGGCACCCAGAAGGTCGAAGCCAAGCTCTGCAAACGCAACAACTTCGCCGTGCCCGCGCAGACCGCGCAGGCAGGCCAGTGAGGCGACCCATGACCATTTTCAAACGAATTTCCAGCCCCGCCCTGCTCGCGTTGGCCCTGTTTGGCGGTGCTGCGCACGCCGCGCTGGTACCGCCGCAGGGTTACTACCAGGGGATCGAAAAGCTCAAGACCGGTGATGGTAACTTCCGCTGCGAAGCGGCGCCCAAGCCATACACCGGCCCGCTGCAGTTTCGCAGCAAGTACGAAGGCTCGGACAAGGCACGGGCAACACTCAACGCAGCCTCGGAAAAGGCCTTCCGCAAGTCGACCGAAGACATCACCACGCTGGAGAAAGGCGTGAGCAAGATGGTCGGCCAGTACATGCGCGACGGCCGCCCGGCGCAACTCGACTGCACCCTGACGTGGCTGGGCACCTGGGCACGTGCCGGTGCATTGCTGTCCACCGACTACAACCATACCGGCAAGTCGATGCGCAAATGGGCGCTGGGCAGCATGAGCGGTTCATGGTTGCGGCTGAAATTCTCCAACTCGCAGCCGCTGGCCGCACACCAGGCCGAGGCCGACCTGATCGAAAAATGGCTCAGCCGCCTGGCCGAGCAGACTGTGCGTGACTGGAGCGACCTGCCGCTGGAGAAGATCAACAACCACAGCTACTGGGCGGCCTGGTCAGTCATGGCTACCGCCGTCGCCACCGACCGTCGCGACCTGTTCGACTGGGCCGTGAAGGAATACAAGGTTGGCGCCAACCAGGTGGATGACCAGGGCTTCCTGCCCAACGAAATCAAGCGCAAGCAGCGCGCGCTGGCCTATCACAACTACGCCTTGCCGCCGCTGGCGATGATTGCCAGCTTCGCCCAGGCCAATGGCGTCGACCTGCGCGCCGAGAACAACTTCGCGTTGCAGCGCCTGGGTGAAGGCGTGCTGGCCGGCGCCCGCGATCCCAGCCACTTCAAGGCGCGTGCGGGCAAGAAACAGGACATGACCGACCTCAAGGTCGACAGCAAGTACTCCTGGCTCGAGCCCTGGTGTGCGCTGTACCACTGCGTTGGCGACACGCTTGAGCGCAAGCACGACATGCAGCCGTTCAACAGCTTCCGGCTGGGCGGCGATGTGACCCGGGTCTACGACCCGAGTGCAGAGAGCAAGAAATGAATTGACCCCCATTGCGGGGGCGGAACCTGTGGGAGCGGGCATGCCCGCGAAGAAGCCACCGCGGTGCATGGCAAGGGCTTCGCCCTTGTTCGCGGGCTTGCCCGCTCCCACAGGGACCTAAGTTGCCTTCCAGTCTTGCACTGGGGGGTTTGGGGGGCGCTTTGCCCCGGATGCTGTGAACAAATTAGGAGAACCGGGATGGTCTTCTCGTCCAACGTGTTCCTGTTCCTGTTCTTGCCGATCTTCCTCGGCCTGTACTACTTGAGCGGGCAACGTTATCGCAACCTGCTACTGCTGGTCGCCAGCTACATCTTCTACGCCTGGTGGCGGGTGGACTTCCTGGCACTGTTCGCCGGCGTCACCCTGTGGAACTACTGGATCGGCCTGAAAGTCGGTGCCGCTGGTGTGCGCACCAAGCCGGCGCAGCGCTGGCTGCTGCTCGGCGTGGGTGTCGACCTGGCAATCCTCGGCTACTTCAAGTACGCCAACTTCGGCGTCGACAGCCTGAACGCGATCATGACGTCGTTTGGCCTGGAGCCATTCATTCTGACCCACGTGCTGCTGCCGATCGGTATCTCGTTCTACATCTTCGAGTCGATCAGCTACATCATCGACGTATACCGCGGTGACACCCCGGCTACCCGCAACCTGATCGACTTCGCAGCGTTCGTGGCGATTTTCCCGCACCTGATCGCAGGCCCCGTGCTGCGCTTCAAGGACCTGGTCGACCAGTTCAACAACCGCACCCACACGCTGGACAAGTTCTCCGAAGGCTGCACCCGCTTCATGCAGGGCTTCATCAAGAAAGTGTTCATCGCCGACACCCTGGCCGTGGTCGCCGACCACTGCTTCGCCCTGCAAAACCCCACCACGGGCGATGCCTGGCTCGGCGCCCTGGCCTACACCGCACAGCTGTACTTCGACTTCAGCGGCTACAGCGACATGGCCATCGGCCTGGGCCTGATGATGGGCTTCCGCTTCATGGAAAACTTCAAGCAGCCCTATATCAGCCAGTCGATCACCGAGTTCTGGCGGCGCTGGCATATCAGCCTGTCGACCTGGCTGCGCGACTATCTGTACATCACCTTGGGCGGTAACCGTAAAGGCACCTTCAATACCTACCGCAACCTGTTCCTGACCATGCTGCTGGGCGGCCTGTGGCACGGTGCAAACTTCACCTACATCATCTGGGGCGCCTGGCACGGCATGTGGCTGGCCATCGAGCGCGCGTTGGGCCTCGACACCAACCCGCAGCGCTTCAATCCGGTGAAATGGGCCTTCACCTTCCTGCTGGTGGTAGTCGGCTGGGTGATCTTCCGCGCCGAAAACCTGCAGGTGGCCGCCCGTATGTACGGCGCCATGTTCAGCTTCGGCGACTGGCAGCTGTCGGAGCTCAACCGCGCCCAGCTCACCGGTCTGCAGGTGGCCACCCTGGTCATCGCCTACCTCACCCTGGCGTTCTTCGGCCTGCGCGACTTCTACCGCAATGCCAGGCCGACGCCCAAGGCGACCCCGGTGCAGGTCAACGCTGACGGCTCGATCGGCCTTGACTGGACCCGGGTGATGACCCGCGCACTGATCCTGCTGCTGTTCGTCGCCTCGATCCTCAAGCTTTCGGCGCAAAGCTACTCGCCGTTCCTTTACTTCCAGTTCTGAGGTTGATGACCATGACCCGGACATTACGTATTACCTACTCCCTGTCGTTCCTTGGCCTGCTGGTCGGCATGGGCGTCTGGTCCACCGGTGGCCTGCAGAGCTTCCAGCGCACCGAGCAGATGACCCTGCTCAACGGCAAGCTGGCCAAGGCCGCCGAGACCCACTACGACGCCGAATTCCCGATCAAGCGCCTGGGCACCAACCTGTGGGCGGCAATGGACTTCAAGCTGTTCAACGAAGGCCGCCCCGGTGTGGTACTGGGCCGCGACCAGTGGTTGTTCAGCGACGAAGAGTTCAAGCCCACCGCCGGTGCCGAGCAATTGATGCAGGAAAACCTGGCACTGATCCGTGGCGTACGCGACACCCTGCAGCAACACGGTAGCCAGCTGGTGCTGGCGATCGTGCCGGCCAAGGCACGGGTATACGCCGAGTACCTGGGCAAAGAGCAGCCTGCCAGCCTGCATGACGACCTGTACAACCAGTTCCATGCCCAGGCACGCCAGGCCAACGTGTTCGCACCGGACCTGATGGCACCGATGGAGCAGGCCAAGGCCCGCGGCCAGGTGTTCCTGCGTACTGACACCCACTGGACGCCTATGGGAGCCGAAGTGGCGGCGCAGGCGCTGGCCGAAGCGGTCAGCCGCCAGAGCCTGCTCAACGGCGACCCACAAGCCTTTATCACCGAAGCCGGCAACACCGCCCCCTACAAGGGCGACCTGACCAATTTCCTGCCACTGGACCCCTTGTTCAGCAACCTGCTGCCGGCCCCGGACAACCTGCAGAAACGCACCACCCGGCCGGTCGATGCCGAGGGTGACGCCGGCGACGCGTTGTTCGCCGACAAGCAGATCCCGGTTGCACTGGTAGGCACCAGCTACAGCGCCAACCCGCACTGGAACTTCCTCGGCGCGCTGCAGCAGGCCCTGCGCAGTGACGTCGCCAACTACGCCGAAGACGGCCATGGCCCGCTGCTGCCGATGCTCAAGTACCTGCAAAGCGATGCCTTTAAAAACGCCGCACCACAAGTGGTGGTGTGGGAATTCCCCGAACGTTATCTGCCAATGAAAAACGACCTCAGCAGCTTCGATCCGCAGTGGATCGCGCAGCTGAAAAACTCCCGTAAATCCGAAGAAAACCTGGCCTTGTCGTCCACCCGGACAGACCACTGACTGATAGAGAGGAAACGCATATGACTACCAAGACTTCCATTGCCAAAGCCCTCACCCTCGCGGCTGGCCTTTCCCTTGCTTCGATGCAGGCCTTCGCCGGTGCCGACGCCGCACTGTATGGCCCAAGTGCGCCGAAAGGCTCGACCTTCGTACGCCTGTACAACGCGACCAGCGCACCGGCCGCCGCGTCGGTCGGCAACACCCAGATCAAACAGGTTGGCGCACAAGCCAGCAGCGATTTCAGCTTCCTGCCAGGCGGCGACTACACCGCCCAGGTCGGCGGCAAGAGCGTGCCGGTCAAGCTGGCCTCGGACAAGTACTACACCCTGGTCAACAGCAACAGCGGCAGCCCGAAACTGATCGAAGAACCACCGTTCAAGAACAAGCAGAAAGCCCTGGTGCGCGTGCAGAACCTGAGCGACCAGCAACTGACCCTGAAAACCGCCGACGGCAAGACCGAAGTGGTCAAGCCGGTGGCCGCCAACGGCCGTGGCGAACGCGAAATCAACCCGGTCAAGGTCAACCTGGCGCTGTACCAAGGAGACAAGAAAGTGGGTGACGTAAAACCCGTCGCCCTGGAACGCGGCGAAGCCGCAGTGCTGTACGTAACGGGTTCCGGCAACGCCTTGTCGCCGGTGTGGGTAACTCGCCCCGTGGCTAGCAACTGATTCCCCTGCCTCTCAACGACTATTGGAGAAACATGATGATCCCGGTAATTCTTTCTGGTGGTAGCGGTTCCCGTCTTTGGCCTCTGTCGCGCAAGCAGTTCCCCAAACAGTTCCTGGCCCTGACCGGAGAACACACGCTGTTCCAGCAAACCATCGAGCGCCTGGTATTCGAGGGCATGGACACCCCGATTGTGGTCTGTAACAAGGACCACAAGTTCATCGTCCAGGAGCAACTGGCCGCACTGAAGCTGGAAACCCAGGGCATCCTCATGGAACCGTTCGGCCGCAACACCGCGCCGGCCGTGGCCATGGCTGCCATGAAGCTGGTCAACGAAGGCCGCGACGAGCTGATGCTGGTGCTGCCTGCCGATCATGTGATCGATGACCAGAAAGCCCTGCAACGTGCCTTGGCCTTGGCCACCGTGGCCGCCGAGCGTGGCGAGATGGTGCTGTTCGGCGTGCCGGCGACCAAGCCGGAAACCGGCTATGGCTACATCCGTTCCAGCCAGGATGCGCTGCTGCCCGAAGGCGTGGCGCGGGTTGCGCAGTTCGTCGAGAAGCCCGACGAAAAACGCGCCGCCGAGTTCGTCCAGGCCGGTGGTTACTTCTGGAACAGCGGTATGTTCCTGTTCCGCGCCAGCCGCTTCCTCGAAGAGCTGAAAAAGCACGACGGCGACATCTACGATACCTGCGTACTGGCCCTGGAGCGCAGCCAGGAAGACGGCGATGTCCTGAGCATCGACGAAGCCACCTTCGCCTGCTGCCCGGACAACTCCATTGACTATGCGGTGATGGAGAAAACCCAGCGTGCCTGCGTGGTGCCGATGTCGGCCGGCTGGAGCGATGTAGGCTGCTGGTCGTCGCTGTGGGAAGTGCACGAGAAAGACGACAACGGCAACGTCACCAAGGGCGACGTAGTGGTTCAAGACAGCCGCAACTGCATGATCCACGGCAACGGCAAACTGGTGTCGGTGATCGGCCTTGAGAACATCGTGGTGGTCGAGACCAAGGATGCCATGATGATTGCCCACAAGGACAAGGTCCAGGGCGTCAAGCAGATGGTCAAGACCCTCGACGAACAGGGCCGCACGGAAACCCAGAACCACCTGGAAGTGTATCGCCCGTGGGGCTCGTACGACTCGGTGGACATGGGCGGCCGCTTCCAGGTCAAGCACATCACCGTCAAGCCGGGCGCCAGCCTCTCGCTGCAGATGCACCACCACCGCGCCGAACACTGGATCGTGGTATCCGGTACCGCCGAGGTGACCTGCGACGAAAACGTGTTCCTGCTGACCGAAAACCAGTCGACCTATATCCCCATCGCTTCGGTGCACCGTTTGCGCAACCCGGGCAAGATCCCGCTGGAGATCATCGAAGTGCAGTCCGGCAGCTACCTGGGCGAGGATGATATCGAGCGCTTCGAGGATGTGTATGGGCGCACGTCCACCCCCATCGAGCGCGGCGTTTCGGTGAAGACCATCGCGCAGTAAATGCTGACTCGCCCCTGGATTGACCAGGGGCGAGCCTGCTCATTCAACGCTCGGGGCTATGACGTAGATGTCGAATGGGCCACCCACCACCCTGAAAGGTCGCTGCAAATCATCCTCCCCTTCAAATTCGAAGGATTCAGCCCTGATGCTCGTGGCAGTCATTTCGAGTTTCCGGATACGACCGGATTTCGCATAGCCGCCATAGGTTGTGCCGCGCTTGTGAACAAGCGCCCGGTTAGCCTCACCCCCGATAACGACATCCCGCACGCCCTCCTGTAGTTCCAGATCGAAGTCAATGTAGACGTCCGCATCTTCGGCCTGCCCCTTGTAGGCGTACAACCACGCTGATTTTTCAGCGTTCCCGTAGTCCACGCCCTCGGAAACGAAATCCTCCTTTTGACCCGCAAGGCTGATGAGAGCCGTAACGTTGCCCTTGGCAGGTGTTTTTTTCATTTCTTGCACAAGCTCTCGCTCAATTGCTGTGTGACTCATGGCCATGCTCCTTTTGAATAGGCATGGCGGAATCTAGAATGGATATACCCTTTCCACTACTCGCAGTATTGCCAGGTCTGGCTTCTGGCATGGTTGCTCAGCGGTTACCTGACTGCTGGGTTTTAGGTAGGCTGTAGCCATCCCTGCGCGCGAATGAGGCGATTACGCAATGCTGATCGGTGCCCTGCTGATCCTCACCTGGCTGGTGTTGTTGTTGCGTTACCCAGCCAAGGCTCTTCCCATCTCCCTGGCGGCTGTGTGTGGCCTGGGCCTGGTGGCCTTGTTCGTCGTCTGGCAAGACAGCCGCGAAAGCAGTCGACTGGCGCGCCTGGACCTGCGTCTGACCTACACCCCAGAACACTGTCCCGCCGACCGTGCCTTGCAGGTACGCATGAAGAACGGCAACGACGTGCCGCTGACCGAACTGCGCTGGCGCGTGGCGGCGTACGCACCGGGCGATACCGTGAACCTGGCCGAGAACACCTACAACGCCCCGCGATACCGAGGGCCAGGTGAATTGCAGCCGGGGGCCGAGTGGCAAGACTGCCTGCCATTGCCGCCACTGCGTTCCGGCTATCGGCCGCAGACCCTGGAGTTCCGGGCAGAACGCCTGCAAGGTACATTTGCCAATTGATGTGTTGCCTATGCCGGCCTCTTCGCGGGTAAACCCGCTCCTACGCCCTGCAGGAGCGGGTTTACCCGCGAAGAGGCCGGCACAGGCAACAACCGATCCTCCATGACAACAGGCCCCAACCATGCCCACCGTCCTGATCACCGGTTGTTCCAGCGGCATCGGCCGCGCCCTGGCCGACGCCTTCCGCGATGCGGGCCACCATGTCTGGGCCACCGCCCGCAAGCCTGAGGATGTCGAGCAACTGAGTGCCGCTGGCTACACGGCCCGGCAGCTGGATGTAAACGACGGCGAGGCGCTGGCCCGCCTGGCAGAGGAACTGGAAACCCTCGATATCCTGATCAACAACGCCGGCTACGGCGCCATGGGGCCACTGCTCGATGGTGGCGTCGACGCCCTGCGCCAGCAGTTCGAAACCAACGTTTTCGCCCTGGTCGGCGTTACCCGGGCGCTGTTCCCGCTGTTACGCCGCTCACGCGGCCTGGTGGTGAATATCGGCAGTGTATCGGGCGTGCTGGTCACGCCATTCGCCGGCGCGTACTGCGCCTCGAAGGCGGCTGTGCATGCCCTGAGCGATGCCTTGCGCTTGGAGTTGGCGCCGTTCGGTGTGCAGGTGATGGAAGTACAGCCGGGCGCAATCGCCTCGCAGTTCGCCAGCAATGCCCAGCGCCAGGCCGAGCAGGTGCTGGCGATGGACTCGCCGTGGTGGCCTTTGCGTGAGCATGTGCAGGCGCGGGCGCGGGCTTCGCAGGACAAGCCAACGTCGGCGGCGGTATTTGCCCAAGGCGTGCTGGCAGCCGTCGGCAAGTCGTCGGCGCCAGCACGGGTGCGGCTGGGGAATGGCAGTACAGCCTTGCCGCTGATGGCACGGTTGCTGCCGCGGCGGTTGCTGGACTGGGCGCTGCGCAAGCGCTTCGGCCTGCTGCGCCCGCTCTGAGTGATCGCCTGCCTGTACCCGCGAAAAGGCCGGGCCTGCTGGCCAATCTCCACCCGCCGTTCATTGTTGCCGCCGCTACCGTATTCGCGGGTAAACCCGCTCCTACGCAGATTGGTGGTGGACACACATCGGAGGTTTAACACAGGCCGCCGTA
>NZ_JAUHUI010000060.1:0-25689 GCF_030418155.1 Pseudomonas sp. 2,4-D | reverse complement strand
CTTCGCAACAAAGAAAAGCCCCGCACAGGGCGGGGCTTCGGGTGTTGCAGGCGGTGCGCGATCAGTTGCCCTTCACCGGCTTGCCATCGACCGTGCCATCCTGCAGCACGATCACGTACTCCTTGCCATCGGTCTCTACCTGGCGCAGTTGCACCAGCAGGTAGTCCCAGTTCTTGGCAAACCACAGCTCGGTGATGCGCTTGCTCTGGCTGGGATCGCGCACGCGCTCGACCTTCACGGCATCGACCTGGCCGGTCTTGGTGGTGACCTTTTCGGTGCCCAGCACGCGGAAGTCGTAGGTGTCGATCTCGTCGCCGTCCACCACCTGGTAGGTCATGCTCTTCTTGCCTGCGGCCACGTCGTGCTGCAGGGCCAACTGGTAGGAGGACTTGTCCAGTACGCCGCGGTTCAGTGGCAGGCTGACGGCATCGCCACGGTCGCTGCCGGTGATCTTCTTGGTGCTCCAGTCGAAGTCCAGGTCGACCTTCTTGGCCTTGCCCAGGCCGCCGCGCTCGAAGTGATACTTCTGCGGCAGCAGGGTGTCGTTTTCCAGGCGCAGGGTGCTTTGCTCGGTCAGGCTGGCGATCATCATGGAAGCCTTGAAGTTAAGGTCCCAGGTGCCGTTGGCATTTTTGACCAGGCTGCGCTCGGCGGTGCCGCTCATGGGCAGCTGCTTCCAGTCGGCGGTGTAGCTTGCCGAGAACGGCTTCAGATCAGCTGCCTGGAGGGGCAGGGCGAGCACGGCGAGAGCCAAGAGCAGGGCGCGACGCATAAATTCTCCTAGGATCGAATCAAGTGACCGCTGGCCGCCAGTGGCTGGCCGTCCAGTAATGCACCCTGTTCGCCAAGACGCAAGCGCCCTTCAGCGAACCAGCGCACCGCCAGTGGGTAGATCAGGTGTTCCTGATGGTGTACCCGCTGTGCCAGGCTTTCGACGGTGTCATCAGACGCCACCGGTACCACAGCCTGTACGACCAGTGGGCCGCCATCGAGTTCCTCAGTCACGAAGTGTACGCTGCAGCCATGCTCGGCGTCGCCAGCTTCCAATGCCCGGCGATGAGTATGCAGGCCCTTGTACTTGGGCAGCAGCGACGGGTGGATGTTGAGCAGGCGGCCCTGATAGTGGCGCACGAAGCCGCCACTGAGGATGCGCATGAAACCGGCCAGCACGACCAGGTCCGGGGCAAAGCCGTCGATGCGCGCCATCAGCGCGGTATCGAAGGCTTCACGGCCGTCGAACTGGGTGTGGTCGAGCACGACGCTGTCGATGCCGGCCGCTGCGGCGCGTTGCAGGCCGTAGGCATCGGCGCGGTTGGAAACCACCGCGCGGATACGCACCGAGCTGTCCTGCCCTTGGCAACTGTCGATCAGGGCTTGCAGGTTGCTGCCGGAGCCCGACAGCAGTACCACTACATTGCAGGTCTTGCTCGGCATCAGTGTGCCTTGAGGTTCTGCAGCTCGACCTGGGCAGCGCCTTCGGCGGCTTCGGCGATATGGCCGATTACCCACGGTTGCTCACCGGCGGCGCGCAGTTCGTTCAGGGCGGCTTCGACCTGGTCCTGGGCCACGCAGATGACCATGCCCACGCCGCAGTTCAGTACGCGGTGCATTTCGTGCTCGTCGACGTTGCCCTTTTCCTGCAGGAAGTCGAACACCGCCGGGCGCTGCCAGCTGGCCACGTCAACCACGGCCTGGGCGTTTTTCGGCAGTACGCGCGGGATGTTGTCCAGCAGGCCACCGCCGGTGATGTGGGCCATGGCCTTGACTGCGCCGGTGTTCTTGATCAACTGCAGCAGCGGTTTGACGTAGATGCGGGTCGGCGCCATCAGCAGGTCGGTCAGCGGCTTGCCGTCCAGCTGGGTGTTCTCGATGTCGGTAGCCGACACTTCGAGGATCTTGCGGATCAGCGAGTAGCCGTTGGAGTGCGGGCCCGAGGACGGCAGGGCGATCAGCGCGTCACCGGTGGCAACCTTGGAGCCGTCGATGATTTCGGCCTTTTCCACCACGCCTACGCAGAAGCCGGCCAGGTCGTAGTCTTCGCCTTCGTACATGCCAGGCATTTCGGCGGTTTCACCACCGACCAGCGAGCAGCCGGCCAGTTCGCAACCGGCGCCGATGCCGGTGACCACAGTGGCAGCCACGTCAACGTTCAGCTTGCCAGTGGCGTAGTAGTCGAGGAAAAACAGCGGCTCGGCGCCGCACACGACCAGGTCGTTGACGCACATGGCGACCAGGTCCTGGCCGATGCTGTCGTGCTTGTTCAGGTTCAGCGCCAGGCGCAGCTTGGTGCCGACGCCGTCGGTGCCGGAGACCAGCACCGGCTGCTTGTAGCCGGCCGGGATCTCGCAGAGGGCGCCGAAGCCGCCCAGGCCACCCATGACTTCAGGGCGTGCGGTGCGTTTTGCCACGCCCTTGATGCGTTCGACCAGTGCTTCGCCGGCGTCGATGTCTACACCGGCGTCCTTGTAGCTCAGGGAGGGTTGCTTGCTCATTGATCCAGGCCTTTAGGAGGGAGGGATTCTTAAAAACGACCATGACGGCCAAGGCCGGCTGATAAGCGGCGGCGGTCTGAAACGTCAGTGGTCTGTGAAGGCGCGCGATTTTATCAGGGTTGCCGGGCAGCGGCCATCCTCAGGCCGACGGGCAGGGCGGTAATTGTTGAAAAAAGCTGGAGGGTGGTTGATGCGGTTGCATGTGTATAAGCTGCAAGCTACGAGCTTCACGCTGCACGACAATGCAGCCTGGCACTCGGCCTGCTTTTTCTTGCAGCTTCAAGCTTAAGGCTTGAAGCTCGACTGGACAGGAATCCTCCATGCGTTTGTTCAATATTCTGGCAGCCGGTTGCCTGGCCCTGATCTCGGCCACTGCCCTGGCTGAAAATGTCCCCGGCCTTTATCAGGTGCGCGAACCGGTCACCGGGCCGGGCGCCGAAGCCCGTACAGCAGCCACAGTCAAAGCCCTGGACACGTTGGTGCAGCGTCTGACCGGTGACCCTAAGGCCGTGCAGAGCCCTGCATTGGCCGAGCTGCGCAAGGACCCACAGCAAATCATCAACCAGGTAGGCAGCGAAGCCGGCCCGCCCGAGTCGGTAGTGGTCGAGTTCGACCCAGGTAGCACCGAACGGGCTTTGCGCAAGGCTGGCCTGGCGCTATGGGGCAGTAACCGGCCCTCGATACTGGGGTGGTGGTTGAACGACACCGTTGAGGGCAGCAACCTGGTCGGTGATGGCCAGGCCAGTGCCCAACCCCTGCGCCGCGCCGCCCAGCACCGTGGTCTGCCGTTGCGCTTGCCGCTGGCCGACTTGCAGGAGCAACTGGTCGCCAATGCCAAGCAGATCGAAGGCAACGATCCGGCGCCGCTGCGCGACGCTTCCGAGCGCTACGGCGCCGATGCTTTGCTGGCGGTACATGCCCAGGAAGCCGACGGCAAGTGGCGGGGCAAGTGGCAGCTGTGGCTGGGCGACCAGCGTGAGCAGGGCACTGCCGAGGGCGCCGACCAGGCCGCCTTGGCTGACGCGGTGATGATGGCGGTAAGCAGCCGCCTGGCGCCGCGCTACGTTACCCGGCCGGGAGCCAGCAGCCAGTTGCAGGTGCAAGTGCAGGGCATGAACCTGCAGCGCTATGCCGAGCTGGCCCGCGTGCTGGAGCCCTATGGCCCACGCTTGCAGGCGGCTGAAGGCACTACCCTGACCTACGGGGTTACGGGCAATCGTGAACAGCTACGTGCCCAGCTTGGCCTGGCCAAGCTGCAGGAAGTGCCGGTCGAACAGGCACCGCCGGTGCCGGCCATGCCAGCACCGGCAGTGGACGCCGCTGCCGGGCAGCCCGCGCCTGCGCAGCCAGCACCCAAGCCGTTCGACGGCTTGCGTTTTCGCTGGTAAGGGGCGCTTACCGTGACTGACATGCGTCGCTGGATCTGGCTGGGCGCTGCACTACTGATCGCTGTGCTGCTTTATAGCCTGCACAATATTCTTACGCCGTTTCTGGTCGGCATCATGCTGGCCTACCTGGCCGACCCGCTGGTCGATCGTCTCGAGCGCCTGGGGCTTTCGCGTACCTGGGGTGTGGTGGTGGTGTTCGGCCTGTTCACCCTGTTGCTGTTGGCGTTGTTGCTCGTGCTTGTGCCGATGCTGGCCAAGCAGTTGGTGCGCCTGTACGAGTTGGCGCCGCAGATGCTCGACTGGCTGGAGCATGTCGCGCTGCCGTGGGTACAGGGCCGCCTTGGCCTGGCCGATGGTTTCTGGAAGTTCGACAAGATCAAGGCCGCCATCGGCGCGCACATGGGGCAGACCACCGATATCGTCGGCATGCTGCTGTCCCAGGCCACTGCCTCAAGCCTGGCGTTGGTGGGCTGGTTGGCCAACATGGTGCTGATCCCGGTAGTGGGCTTCTATCTGCTGCGCGATTGGGACTTGATGATGGGCAAGCTGCGCGGCCTGCTGCCGCGCCAGCGCGAGCCGCAAGTGATGGGCCTGGCAGGTGAATGCCATGAAGTGCTGGGGGCATTCGTGCGCGGGCAACTGATGGTGATGCTGGCCCTGGGCGTCATCTATTCAGCCGGCCTGATGCTGGTGGGGCTCGAACTCGGTCTGCTGATCGGCATGCTTGCAGGCCTTGCGGCCATCGTGCCGTACATGGGCTTCATCATTGGCATCGGTGCCGCGCTGGTGGCCGGCCTGTTCCAGTTCGGTGGCGACCTGTACCCGATGCTTGGCATCGTTGCGGTGTTCATGGTCGGGCAGGCGCTGGAGGGTATGGTGCTGACTCCTCTGCTGGTGGGCGATCGCATCGGCCTGCACCCTGTTGCGGTGATCTTTGCCATCCTCGCCGGGGGTGAACTGTTCGGCTTCACCGGTGTGCTGCTGGCGCTGCCGGTGGCGGCGGTGATCATGGTGCTGCTGCGGCATGTGCATGACCTGTACAAGGAGTCGGATATGTACGCCGGGAATATCGACCCGGAGCTTTGAACGCCCCGAGCGTGGTTTGTCCTGCATCCGCCGCTCGCTTGTGCAGCGCAACTTGTTGATTTTGCTTGCCCTATCTGCAGTCGAGATTGTGCGCCCCGCGTTGCGGGTATAGACTTTGCAGATTGTTCACCAAAGGCCCCCAGCGGTCCCGTCGACCGCCCGCGAGCATGAAACCACCGATCCAGTTGCCCCTGGGTGTGCGCCTGCGCGATGACGCCACCTTCATCAACTACTATCCGGGCGCCAATGCTGCGGCATTGGGTTACGTCGAGCGGCTATGCGAAGCCGACGCCGGCTGGACCGAGAGCCTTATCTACCTGTGGGGCAAGCAGGGTGTTGGCCGTTCCCACCTGCTGCAGGCCGCCACCCATCGCTTCCAGCAACGTGGCGAGCCCGCTGTCTACCTGCCGCTGGCGCAATTGCTCGACCGTGGCGTAGAACTGCTCGACTACCTGGCCCAGTACGAACTGGTGTGCATCGACGATCTGCATGTGATCGCCGGCAAGGCGGATTGGGAAGAGGCCATGTTCCACCTGTTCAACCGCCTGCGCGACAGCGGCCGACGCTTGCTGCTGGCTGCCTCGGCATCACCGCGTGAGCTGCCGATCAAGCTGCCGGACCTGAAGTCGCGGTTGACCCTGGCGCTGGTGTTCCAGATGCGCGGCCTGTCCGACGAAGACAAGCTGCGCGCCTTGCAGCTGCGAGCTTCGCGCCGTGGCCTGCACCTGACCGACGAAGTCGGCCATTTCATCCTCACCCGCGGCGCGCGGAGCATGAGCGCGTTGTTCGACTTGCTCGAGCGCCTCGATCAGGCATCGCTGCAGGCACAACGCAAGCTCACCATTCCGTTTCTCAAGGAAACCCTCGGCTGGTAACCCCCTGAAAACCCTGGGCCAGAGCGGTAAAACAAAAAAGTCACATCTTTTTCGATAAAATTTGCAAATGGCCATGATAGAGGGCATAGTTTCACCCTTCTAAAGGATTACAGACACGGTCGTGCCCATGCTGAAGCGCTTCGCACCCCTCGTGCCACTCGCACTCGTGACCCTGCTTTTTGGCTGCGCGGCCCAAGGCCCGGTATCCCAGCCCCAGGATCACACCCCGATCACTGCACAATCGGCAATCAACGCCAAGGCTTCTTCCTCGTCGGTATTCGGCGAGCCGGAAGAGCTGGCCACCGAAGATGACCTGGCGTCTTTCTCCGGCAGCAAGCCTTACCAATTGCCGGTTCTGGCTGACAGCATTCTCGAGCGCGGCATGTCGTTGATCGGCACCCGCTACCGCTTCGGTGGTACCTCGGAAAAGTCCGGCTTCGACTGCAGTGGCTTCATTGGTTACCTGTTCCGCGAAGAAGCGGGCATGACGCTGCCGCGCTCCACGCGTGAAATGATCAACGTCGATGCGCCGAAAGTGGCCCGCAACAAGCTCAAGCCAGGTGACTTGCTGTTCTTCAGCACCAATGGCCGCGGCCGGGTAAGCCATGCCGGCATCTACCTGGGTGACAACCAGTTCATCCACTCCAGCAGCCGCCGCAGTGGTGGTGTGCGCATCGACAGCCTCGGTGATCGTTACTGGAGCAAGACCTTCATTGAAGCCAAGCGAGCCTTGGCCATGGCGCCGACCAACATCGCGCGCAACTGATATCAAAATGATGTACCCTGCCGCGGCGGTGATGCTTTGAAAAAAAAGCACACCGCCGTGCGCATTTACAGAAAGCGTCTAATCTAAATTCTCAACTCTTTTCGGCTGCAGCGCAGCGGTCTCAGACAGGATGTTCTGGCCATGGTAAAGATGGCGCGCTTCGCATTTCTCTCCTTGGCAGCCTTGCTGGCTGCATGCTCCAGCCGTGCGCCTGCGCCGGCCCCTGTGGTACAGCCGCAGGTTACCTATAGCCAGCCCAGTCCTTCACCGATTGCCGATGACGTGTTGATCCGCGCCATTGGTCTGGTTGGCACGCCCTATCGTTGGGGCGGCAATACGCCGGACTCCGGCTTCGACTGCAGCGGTCTGATCAAGTATGTGTACCGTGATGCTGCTGGCATCAGCCTGCCGCGCTCGACGCGAGAGATGATTGTCATGCGCGCACCGACGGTGGATGTCAGTTCGCTGCAGTCTGGTGACCTGGTGTTCTTCGCCACCAGTGGGGGCTCGCAGGTCAGCCATGCCGGCATCTATGTCGGGGACGGGCGCTTCGTGCATGCACCTTCCACCGGTGGCACCGTGCGCCTGGACTACCTGTCAAACAGCTACTGGGCCAAGGCCTACCTGCAGGCCAAGCGGGTGATTCCGCAAGGGCATCTGGCACAGAACCCTTGATATCCATGCCTGTTTAGCGGCCCCCTCGAGCTCGGGGCCGATACCGGCTGCCTGGATTCAAGGTGTTTTGCTCACCTGCCAGACCACCCGCTTCGATTGACGCTCCCGGTGCAACCCTCTAACCTTCGCGGCGTGTTTCAGGTGCCCTGCCAGCCCCGACTGGGCAGGGTGAAACTGGGAAGCCGGTGGGCGCCAGCATGGCGCGATTCCGGCGCTGCCCCCGCAACGGTGGATGAGTAAAAGGCCGCGCAGGGCCACTGGATGCCAGCATCCGGGAAGGCGCGCAGGCCAGGGCCAAGGCCCACTCACAAGCCCGGAGACCGGCCTGATACTGCCAACGGCATCACGGAGGGTGATGCGCGGTGCACCGTGGCGCCCAGCCATGGCCTCTGCGCGTTCTCCGTTTGCCTGCCTATTACCTGTCGCCGCGCATTGCCGTGGTGCCAGCCAGCGGAGAACCCTGATGAGCGATTCCACCGAACGCGACGAACGCCACCTGGCGCGCATGCAGCGCAAGAAGGCGGTCATCGACGAACGCATCGCCAATTCCCCTAACGAATGTGGCCTGCTGCTGGTGCTGACCGGCAATGGCAAGGGCAAGAGCAGTTCGGCCTTCGGCATGCTCGCGCGCGCCTTGGGCCACGGCATGCAATGCGGTGTGGTGCAGTTCATCAAAGGCCGCAACAGCACCGGTGAGGAGCTGTTCTTCCGTCGCTTCCCCGAACAGGTGCGCTACCACGTGATGGGCGAGGGCTTTACCTGGGAAACCCAGGACCGCCAGCGTGACATCGCTGCTGCGCAAGCCGCCTGGGCGGTGTCGCGCCAGCTGCTGCAGGACCCGGGTGTACAGTTCGTGGTGCTGGACGAGCTCAACATCGCCCTCAAACATGGTTACCTCGATCTGAACCAGGTACTGTCCGACATTCAGGCCCGCCCGCCCATGCAGCATGTGATTGTCACTGGCCGCGCTGCGAAGCCCGAGATGATCGAACTGGCCGACACCGTGACCGAAATGGGCATGCTCAAGCACGCCTTCCAGGCCGGTATCCGCGCACAGAAAGGCGTCGAACTGTGAGTCGATCGCGGCACTGCCCCGCCGTGTTGATCGCGGCGCCGGCCTCTGGCCAGGGCAAGACTACCGTCACTGCTGCGCTGGCCCGCCTGCACCGCAACCTCGGGCGCAAGGTGCGGGTGTTCAAATGCGGGCCCGACTTTCTTGACCCGATGATTCTCGAACGGGCCAGTGGCGCGCCGGTGTATCAGCTGGATCTGTGGATGATCGGTGCCGAGGAAAGCCGTCGTCTGCTGTGGGAAGCTGCTGGCGAGGCTGACCTGATCCTCATCGAAGGGGTGATGGGGCTGTTCGACGGCACCCCGTCAAGCGCCGACCTGGCGCGCCACTTTGGCGTGCCGGTGCTGGCGGTGATCGACGGCACAGCCATGGCCCAGACCTTCGGCGCCCTGGCCCTGGGCCTGGCGCGGTACCAGGCCGATCTGCCGTTCGCCGGCGTGCTGGCCAATCGGGTAGGCAGCCTGCGTCATGCGCAACTGCTTGAAGGCAGCCTGACCGAGGGCTTGCGCTGGTATGGCGGCTTGTCCCGCGAGCGCGGCATCGAACTGCCCAGCCGCCACCTGGGCCTGGTGCAAGCCAGCGAGCTGAATGACCTGGACACCCGCCTGGACGCTGCCGCCGAAGCGCTGGGCGCCAGTTGCGATGCGGCGTTGCCGCCGCCAGTAAGTTTTGCCGAGCCGGAACCGCAAGCCTGCGTTGCCTCGCTGGCCGGTGTGCGCATTGGCGTGGCGCAGGACGAGGCGTTCGCCTTCATCTATGGCGCTAACCTCGACCTGTTGCGCAACCTGGGTGCTCAGCTGGTGTTCTTCTCGCCGCTGCACGACCACGAACTGCCGGCGGTAGACAGCCTGTATCTGCCGGGTGGTTATCCTGAGCTGCATCACCATGCGCTGGCCGCCAACGCACCGATGTGCGAGGCGATCCGCGCCCACCACGCGCAGGGCAAGCCATTGCTGGCCGAGTGCGGCGGCATGCTGTACCTGCTCGATGCCCTGACTGACGTGGCCGGTGAACGTGCCGAACTGCTCGGCCTGCTGCCGGGTGAGGCCACCATGCAGAAGCGCCTGGCTGCCCTGGCGCTGCAGGCGGTGGAACTGCCGGAGGGGACCTTGCGCGGTCACACCTATCACCATTCGCTGACCAGCACTGCGCTGGAACCGATTGCCCGGGGTCTGAGCCCCAACGGCGGGCGTGGCAACGAGGCGGTTTATCGTCTGGGCCGGCTGACGGCCTCTTACGTGCACTTCTATTTCTCTTCCTGCCCGGATGCGGCGGCGGCGCTGTTGCGACCATGAATGATCACGCCTATAGCGACGCCGAGCGCGCCGCCATTTACCGGGCCATCGGCGAGCGTCGCGACATGCGCCATTTTGCGGGTGGCCAGGTGGCACCCGAACTGCTTGGCCGCTTGCTGGCCGCCGCGCATCAGGCACCCAGTGTCGGGCTTATGCAGCCGTGGCGATTTATCCGCATCACCCAGCGTGACCTGCGCGGGCGCATCCAGGCCTTGGTGGAGGCGGAGCGGGTACGCACGGCCGAGGCGTTGGGCGAGCGATCCGATGCCTTCATGAAGTTGAAGGTGGAGGGCATAAACGATTGTGCCGAGCTGCTGGTGGCGGCCTTGATGGACAACCGCGAGCCACACATCTTCGGCCGCCGCACCCTGCCGGAGATGGACCTGGCCTCGCTGGCTTGTGCCATCCAGAACCTGTGGCTGGCCGCGCGTGGCGAAGGGCTGGGCATGGGCTGGGTGTCGCTGTTCGACCCGCAGGCGCTGGCCGCGCTGCTGGGCATGCCCGCCGGAGCCAAACCGGTGGCGGTATTGTGCCTTGGGCCGGTCGCCGAGTTCTATCCGGTGCCGATGTTGGTGCAGGAAAGCTGGGCCGAAGAGCGGCCCCTGAGTGAAATGCTTTACGAAAACCAATGGGGAGAGCGTCAATGAGCGTGGCCTTGCTGACCGTGGCCGGGGTGGCCCTGGACGCTATGCTGGGCGAACCACAGCGCCGCCACCCCTTGGTGGCGTTCGGCAACATGGCCGGCAACCTGGAGCGCCGCCTGAATGCGGGCGGGCGCGGCTGGCGCAGCCACGGCGTGAGCGCGTGGTTTCTGGCGGTGGTGCCGCTTACCCTGGTGGCGCTGGTCCTTTCGTGGCTGCCGTATATTGGCTGGCTGGTTGACGTGCTGGCGCTTTACTGCGCCGTGGGGCTGCGCAGCCTGGGCGAGCATGTGCTGCCGGTGGCCAACGCCTTGCGCCAGGGCGACCTGGCGGAGGCACGGCACCGCGTTGGCTACCTGGTCAGCCGCGAAACGCGCGAACTGGACGAGCCAGCAGTGGCCCGAGCGGCGACCGAGTCGGTGCTGGAGAACGGCAGCGATGCAGTGTTCGCCGCGTTGTTCTGGTTTGTGGTGGCCGGTGCGCCCGGTGTGGTGCTGTACCGCCTGAGCAACACGCTGGATGCCATGTGGGGCTACCGTAACGAACGTTTCGAGCGTTTTGGCTGGTGCGCGGCGCGCATCGACGATGTGCTCAACTATATACCTGCAAGGCTGGTGGCCCTGACTTATGCACTGTTGGGCAAGACCCGTCTGGCCCTGACGTGCTGGCGCAAACAGGGCCCGCTGTGGGACAGCCCCAACGCCGGGCCGGTGATGGCTGCCGGCGCTGGTGCGTTGGGCGTGACGCTTGGTGGCCCGGCGGTGTACCACGGCGAACTGCATGAGCGGCCGCGTCTGGGCGAGGGGCCAGTGGCCGATGCCGATGCCATCGAGCGCGGCTGGCAGCTGGTGCAGCGCGGCGTGTGGCTGTGGCTGCTGATGATTTGCCTGGGGGCCTATATCAATGCTTGAACATGGTGGCCGCCTGTTACGCGCGGTGCAGCAATACGGTATCCCCCGTGAGCAGTGGCTCGACCTGTCCAGCGGCATTGCGCCCTGGCCATTTCCTGTCCCGCCGATTCCCGTCGACGCCTGGGCCCGCCTGCCGGAAACCGAGGACGGCCTGGAGGACGCCGCGCGCGCGTATTACGGCGCCCGCCAGTTGCTGCCGGTAGCCGGCTCCCAGGCCGCTATCCAGGCCTTGCCGCTGCTGCGCACAACCGCCCGGGTAGGCGTGCTGACGCCGTGCTATGCCGAACACCCTTATGCCTGGCAACGGGCGGGGCACCAACTGCTGGCGCTGGATGAGGCGCAAGTTGAGGCTGCGCTCGACGGCCTCGATGTGCTGGTGCTGGTGAACCCCAACAACCCGACCGGCCAACGGGTGTCGCGCGAACGCCTGCTGGCTTGGCATGCTCGCCTGGCTGCGCGCGGTGGCTGGCTGCTGGTCGACGAAGCATTCATGGACAACACCCCGGCGGACAGCGTGGTGGACTGCGCCGAACGCCCGGGGCTGATCGTGCTGCGCTCGTTTGGCAAGTTCTTCGGCTTGGCCGGCGTGCGCCTGGGCTTCGTTGCCGCCGAACACAGCTTGCTGCTGCGCCTGGCCGAGCTGCTCGGCCCCTGGACCGTCAACGGCCCGACCCGGGTGCTGGCCCAGGCCAGCCTGACCGATCTAACTGCCCAGCGCGCGCAGGCCGAACGCTGTGCTGCTGCCGGCCAGCGGCTTGCGCACGTGTTGCGCAGTGCCGGCCTGGCGCCCAGTGGTGGCTGCGACCTGTTCCAGTACGTGCGAAGCGAGCATGCAGCGCGGCTGCATGAATTTCTCGCCCGGCGCGGCATCCTTGTAAGGCTGTTCGAACAGCCAGCGGCCGTGCGCCTGGGGTTGCCTGCCTACGCGGCGGACGAACAGCGCCTGGCCCAGGCCCTGGCGGCTTATCAGAAGGAAACGGCGGCATGACGACCCTCATGGTGCAAGGCACCACCTCCGACGCAGGCAAGAGCACACTGGTGACCGCATTGTGCCGCTGGCTGTTGCGCCAGGGCGTCGCTGTGGTGCCATTCAAGCCACAGAACATGGCGCTGAACAGCGCGGTGACGGCTGATGGCGGTGAAATCGGTCGTGCCCAGGCGGTGCAGGCCCAGGCATGCCGGCTACAACCGCACACCGACATGAACCCGGTGCTGCTCAAGCCCAACAGCGACACCGGCGCCCAGGTCATCATCCACGGTCGGGCGGTCACCAGCATGAATGCAGTGGCCTACCACGACTATAAAACCACTGCCATGCAAGCGGTGCTGGCGTCTCACCAACGCCTGAGTGCCGCGTACCCGGTGGTCTTGGTCGAGGGTGCGGGGTCGCCGGCAGAGATCAACCTGCGTGCCGGCGATATCGCCAACATGGGCTTTGCCGAAGCGGTGGATTGCCCGGTGATCCTGGTGGCCGACATCAACCGCGGTGGTGTGTTCGCCCACCTGGTGGGCACGCTGGAATTGTTGTCGACCACTGAGCAGGCGCGGGTCAAAGGCTTTGTCATCAACCGCTTCCGTGGCGATATCGCTCTGCTGCAGCCAGGGCTGGACTGGCTGGAACAACGCACCGGCAAACCGGTACTGGGCGTACTGCCTTACGTTACCGACCTGCACCTTGAAGCCGAAGACGGTATCGATGTGCGCCAAGGCGTCAAGCACGCGCGTGTGCTCAAAGTGATCGTGCCAGTGCTGCCGCGTATCAGTAACCACACCGATTTCGACCCGTTGCGCCTGCACCCGCAGGTGGACTTGCAGTTCATCGGCCCTGGCCAGCCGATTCCGGCTGCCGACCTCATCATCTTGCCGGGCTCCAAGAGCGTGCGGGGCGACTTGGCACAACTGCGCGAGCGCGGTTGGGACAAGGCCATCGAGCGGCACCTGCGCTATGGCGGCAAGCTGATCGGTATCTGCGGTGGCCTGCAGATGCTGGGGCGGGAAGTGCATGACCCGCTGGGGCTGGAGGGGGCCGGGGGCTCGAGCCAGGGGCTCGGTCTGCTCGACTATGCCACGGTGCTCGAAGCCGAGAAGCAACTGCGCAATGTGGCCGGCACGCTGAGCCTTGAAGCGGCAACGGTAACCGGTTATGAAATTCATGCTGGCGTTACGACGGGGCCTGCGCTGGCGCAACCCGCGGTCCAACTGGCTGATGGCCGCCATGATGGTGCTGTCAGTGCCGATGGCCAGATCCTCGCCACGTACCTGCATGGCCTGTTCGAAGGCAGCCAGTCGTGTGCCGCGCTATTGCGCTGGGCCGGGCTGGAGGATGTGCAGGTTATCGACTACGAAGCGTTGCGCGAACACGACATCGAGCGCCTGGCCGATCTGGTGGAGAAGCACCTGGACACCGCGCAGTTGCGCCAACTGTGTGGGGTGGCCTGACATGCGTAACCTGATTCTCGGCGGCGCCCGGTCTGGCAAAAGCCGCCTGGCCGAACAACTGGCCAGCGCCAACGGCTTGCCGGTGACCTACATCGCCACCAGCCAGCCGCTGGATGGCGAAATGAACCAACGCGTGTTGCTGCATCGTCAGCGCCGGCCGGATGACTGGGGGTTGATCGAAGAGCCCTTGGCCCTGGCCGCGGTATTGCGCGCCGAAGCGGCCGAAGGGCGCTGCCTGCTGGTGGATTGCCTGACCCTGTGGCTGACCAATTTGTTGATGCTGGAAGATGACCAGCGTCTGGCCGAGGAGCGTGATGCCCTGCTGGCATGCCTGGAACAGTTACCTGGCACCCTTATCCTGGTCAGTAACGAAACCGGTCTGGGCGTCGTGCCCATGGGCGAGCTGACCCGGCGCTATGTCGACCTGGCCGGCTGGCTGCACCAGGCCGTGGCCGAACGCTGTCAGCGTGTCGTGCTGACCGTGGCCGGCCTGCCCCTAATCCTCAAAGGACCTGCACTATGACCCAAGCCTGGTGGCGTGACGCCTGCCAACCCCTCGACAACGCCGCCATGGCCCAGGCTCGCGGCCGGCAGCAGCAACTGACCAAACCTGCTGGCTCGCTTGGCCAACTTGAAGAGCTGGCGATTCAGCTGGCTGGCCTGCAGGGGCTTGAACGACCCACGCTGGATCAGGTCGCCATCACCATTTTTGCCGGCGACCACGGTGTGGTCGAAGAGGGCATCTCGGCCTATCCGCAGGCGGTAACCGGGCAGATGCTATGTAACTTCGTCGGCGGGGGCGCGGCGATCAGTGTGCTGGCGCGGCAACTGCAGGCCAGCCTGGACGTGGTCGACCTGGGCACCATTGACGCGCAGCTGGAACTGCCCGGCGTGCGCCATCTGCGCCTGGGCACCGGTACTGCCAACTTTGCCCGTCAACCCGCAATGACCGAAAACCAGCTGCAAGCGGCCTTGCAGGCCGGTCGCGACAGTGCCCGGCGCGGCGCCGAACAGGGCGCACATCTGTTCATCGGTGGCGAGATGGGCATTGGTAACACCACAGCCGCCGCAGCCTTGGCCAGTGTTCTGCTGGGATGTCCGGCGTCGGAGCTGAGCGGCCCTGGCACCGGCCTGGACAACGCCGGGGTGCAGCACAAGGCTGAAGTCATCGAGAGGGCGCTGCGCTTGCATGGCCTGCGTGCTGAAGACCCGTTGCAGGCACTGGCATGTGTTGGCGGTTTCGAGATCGCGGCGTTGGTCGGTGCCTACATAGGTTGTGCGCAGGCGGGTGTCGCGGTGCTGGTGGATGGCTTTATCTGCAGTGTCGCTGCGCTCGTGGCAGTGCGCCTCAACCCGCAGTGTCGGGCCTGGCTGTTGTTCGCTCATCAGGGCGCTGAGCCCGGGCACAAGGCCTTGCTTGCTGCGCTGCAGGCCGAGCCCTTGCTGGCCTTGGGCTTGCGCCTGGGTGAGGGCAGTGGCGCTGCCCTGGCAGTGCCGCTGTTGCGCCTGGCCTGTGCACTGCATGGGCAGATGGCGACCTTCGCCGAGGCCGCGGTGGCGGACCGCCCGGCATGATCCTCGACTTGCTGCGCCATGGTGAAACGGAACAGGGCGGCCTGCGTGGCAGCCTTGATGATGCCTTGACCGACAAGGGCTGGGCACAGATGCGCCGCGCGGTGGCCGACGGCGGCCCATGGCAGGTGCTGGTCAGCTCGCCGCTGCAACGCTGTGGGCGTTTCGCCGATGAGCTGGGTGAGCAGTTGAACCTGCCAGTACAGCGTGAGCCCGCCCTGCAGGAACTGCACTTCGGTGATTGGGAGGGCCAAAGTGCCGCGCAGATCATGGAGCACCAGGCCGATGCACTGGGCCGTTTCTGGGCCGACCCTTACGCCTTCACACCGCCCAATGGCGAGCCGGTCGAGGCGTTTGCCGAACGGGTGCTGGCGGCTGTCGAGCGTTTGCGCCTTCAGCATGCCGGCAAGCGCGTGCTGCTGGTCACCCATGGTGGCGTGATGCGGCTATTACTGGCCCGTGCCCGTGGCTTGCCCAGGGAGCAGTTGCTGCAGGTCGAGGTTGGCCATGGCACGTTGATGCGGATGGTGCCGGGTGGCGATGGGCAACTGGTCGAGGCGCCCTGAGATGTTGCCGTTCTGGATCGCCCTGCAGTTTCTCAGCAGCCTGCCGGTGAGCCTGCCGGGCATGCCGGCACCGCGTGAGGTAGGGCGTTCGCTGCTGTACTACCCGCTGGTCGGGCTGCTGTTCGGCTTGCTGCTGTGGTTGGCCAGTCATCTGCTACAGGGTACGCCGTCGCCGCTGCATGCGGCTTTGCTGCTGACGTTGTGGGTATTGCTCAGTGGTGCCTTGCACCTGGATGGCCTGGCGGACAGTGCCGACGCCTGGCTAGGTGGTTTCGGCGACCGTGAGCGCACCTTGCGGATCATGAAAGACCCGCGCAGTGGGCCGATTGCCGTGGTTACCCTGGTCCTGGTGTTGTTGCTGAAGTTTTGCGCATTGTGGGTGCTGATCGGGCAGGGCATCGGGGCGCAATTGCTGCTGGCGCCGTTGATCGGGCGGGCGGCGATGTTGGGCCTGTTCCTTTGTACACCTTATGTGCGACCTGGCGGGTTGGGCCAGGCGTTGGCCGAACATATGCCCCGGCGCGCAGCGGGGTGGGTATTGCTGGTTTGTGGGCTGTTCTGCCTCTTACTGGGCGGATGGAGCGTGCTGCTGGCGCTGGCGGTGTTTGCCTGGTTGCGGCATCTGATGTGCCGGCGCCTGGGCGGGACCACCGGTGATACCGCCGGTGCGTTGCTGGAGCTGCTGGAATTGGCCGTCGTACTCGGGTTGGCCCTGGGGCTTTGAGCGCTTGACCTGGACGGCCCTTTAGCGGCTGCTTTGCGGTGCTTTCGCAGCACGCCATAGGTGTGGAGGCGGCAGTAACTTCCGGCAACGGTCCGGTAGCGCCTGCATCTTCTATGTCGGCGTATCCTCAGCCTCCCCCAAGCAACCAGGTAAGCTCCCGTGCGTCACTGGATCTTTGCCAGTCTATTGGTCCTGTCCACCCTCCCAGCCACTGCTGCAGATCTCATGGCGTTCTGGGGCACCCCACGCCACGGCGGCAACAGCTTCAACCGGCTGCCACCCGATCAAGCCTACTTCGATGCCCTGAGGGGGTACGGCGCCACATGGGTGCGGCTGTCGTACGACAAATGGCAACCGGTGAAACGTGATTTCCTCCTCGGCAGCGCCGATACCTATGAAGGCCTGCCCGACGCCGACCTGGCTGTGCTGCGTGCCACCCTCGACCGGGCGCACCAGGCGGGGCTCAAGGTGGTCATCGCGCCACTCTCGCTACCGGGTATGCGCTGGTCGCAAAACAATCTGGGCCAGTTCGATGATCGCCTGTGGCAAGACAAACGCTACTGGTCCCAGGCTGCGGCGTTCTGGCGAGATATGGCGCGCGAACTGAAAAGTCATCCGGCCATCGCGGCCTACAACCTGATCAATGAGCCCGCACCGGAGAAACAGGGTGGCCTGGCTGAACATGCCGAACTCGGGCAGATGCAGCAGTGGTATGCGCAAGCGCAGGGCGGTGCGCGCGATCTGCCCTTGCTGTACCGGCAACTGATAGCGGCAATACGCGAAGAAGACGCTGACACGCCGATCATGGTCGATGCCGGCTGGTATGCAGGCGCAGACGCGTTCGGCTACTGGCCGGCGCCGCAGGAAGACTCGCGAGTGCTGTACAGCGTGCACATGTATGAGCCCTATGCCGCAACCAGTGCGCCGAACATGGCGCGCAAACAGCCCATCGCCTATCCAGGCCCCGTATCTTTTGCCGGGCAGACACAGCTGTGGGATGGGCGGCGAATTGAAGGCTACTTGCGCCAGCCGCTGGCATGGGCCGAGGCCATGGGGCTACCGCTTTCTCGTCTGGTGGTGGGCGAGTTTGGCTGCATGCGCAGGCTGCCGGGTTGTCGGCAGTACCTTGAAGATGTGCTCGTCGTGCTTGATCGTAACCGGTTGCACTGGGCGTTCTATAGCTTCCGTGAAGACAACTGGGATGGCATGGACTACGAACTGGGTACGGCGAAGGTGCCGTGGCGCTACTGGCAAGCGGTCGAGCAGGGCGCGCCAGACCCCTTGGTGCGCAAGGCCACGGTTGAGTTCGAGCCGATCCGCAGGCGCTTGAACCCGGACTGACGCTTCTCTATCCCTTGTGAAACTTCTTGCAACACTCAGTACGCGGGTATATACACGTATCCATGCTGACCAGTGAATGCATCTGTACCCATCTGCGTCGTGCCGCCCGCGGGGTGAGCCGGCATTACGACGAAGCCCTTGCCGGCTTCGGGGTCAATGTCGCCCAGTTTTCCCTGCTGCGGCACCTGCAGCGGCTCGACCGACCCAGTATCACAGCATTGGCCGAAGCCATGGGGCTCGAGCGCAGTACCCTGGGCCGCAACCTGCGTGTGCTGGAGGCGGATGGGCTGGTAGCACTGGGCGAGGGCGACGACCAGCGTAACCGCGTGGTGCTGTTGACCGCGGCGGGTAAGCAACTGTTGCACGTTGCCCACCCGGCCTGGGAGCAGGCCCAGAAAGAGCTGGTTGAACGGCTCGGGGTGGGGCAGCGGGATGAACTGGTGCGACTGCTGGAACAACTGGCCTGATTTGATACGACTATAAGCGGGTATATACCCGCAAACCTTGCGATGTGCTGGAGATAACGACAATGACTTCGGTGTGGCGAACCAGCGGATGGGTGTTGGTGGGGGCGGCCTTGATACTGGCGCTGTCTCTGGGCGTACGGCACGGCTTTGGCCTGTTTCTGGAGCCGATGAGTACTGATTTTGGCTGGGGGCGTGGGGTGTTTGCCTTCGCCATTGCCCTGCAGAACCTGATCTGGGGCCTGGCGCAGCCGTTCGCTGGCGCCTTGGCCGACCGGCTTGGCGCGGCGCGGGTGGTCATCATCGGCGGTATTCTCTATGCCATCGGCTTGATCTTGATGGGCTTGGCTGATTCGCCTTGGTCGTTGTCGCTGAGTGCGGGCTTGCTGATCGGCATCGGCCTGTCCGGCACGTCGTTCTCGGTCATCCTCGGTGTGGTCGGGCGTGCAGTGCCGGCCGAAAAGCGCAGCATGGCGATGGGGATCGCCAGCGCCGCCGGGTCGTTCGGCCAGTTCGCCATGTTGCCGGGCACCCAAGGCCTGATTCAGTGGCTGGGCTGGTCGGCAGCGTTGCTGGTACTGGGCCTTTTGGTAGCGTTCATCGTGCCTTTCGTCTGTCTGCTGCGCGATCGCCCGTTACCCAGTCACGGTGCCGAGCAGACCCTGGGCCAGGCGCTGCGCGAGGCGTGCACGCACTCCGGCTTCTGGTTGCTGGCACTGGGCTTTTTTGTCTGTGGCTTCCAGGTCGTATTCATTGGCGTGCACCTGCCGGCCTACCTGGTTGACCAGCACCTGGCTGCGACCACCGGTACGACAGTGCTGGCCCTGGTCGGCCTGTTCAACATCGTCGGTACCTTCACCGCTGGCTGGTTGGGCGGGCGTATGTCCAAGCCGCGCCTGCTGACCGGGTTGTACCTGCTGCGTGCGGTGGTGATCGTGCTGTTCCTGTGGGCGCCGGTGAGCGAGTTCAGTGCTTACCTGTTCGGCATTGCCATGGGCCTTCTGTGGTTGTCCACGGTACCGTTGACCAATGGGACCGTGGCCACGGTGTTCGGGGTGCGCAACCTGTCCATGCTGGGCGGTATCGTGTTCCTGTTCCATCAGTTGGGTGCGTTCCTGGGGGGCTGGTTGGGTGGGATAGTGTATGACCGCACCGGTAGCTACGACCTGGTCTGGCAGATTTCCATCCTGCTCAGCTTGCTGGCCGCTGCCCTTAACTGGCCGGTGCGCGAACGCCCGGTTTCACGCCTTCAGGCCCAGGCTGTATGAACCGCTACCTGATACGCGGCCTGTTGGCTATTGCCGCCCTGTTGCTGCTGGCACTGGTGTGGTGGGGCTGGCATCAGGGTGGGATGGCGCTGATGCAACTGGGCATGAGTGTGTGTTAGGCGCTACCCTGCAAGCTCAAGGATTGTCATGCGGGAGAAACGAGTCATGCGTGCACATTGGTTGACGGTGCCGGTGCTGGCCCTGCTTGCCAGTACATCGAGCTGGGCTGCAGATTGCCCGGCATTGTTGCAGGGCAGCCTGCCGGAATTGCGCGGCAAGGGGCAGGTCGAGCTGTGCGAGCGCTTTGCCGGCAAGCCGCTCGTGGTGGTGAACACTGCCAGTTATTGCGGTTTTGCCCCTCAGTTCGAGGGGCTCGAGGCGACGTACAAGGAATATCACGAGCAAGGCCTGGAAATGCTCGGCGTGCCGTCCAATGACTTCAAGCAGGAAGACGCTGACAGTGAGAAGACTGCCAAGGTTTGCTATGCCAACTACGGTGTCACCTTCACGATGACCAAGACGCAGGCGGTGCGGGGCAAGGATGCGATACCGCTGTTTGCGGAACTGGCCAGCCAGAGCAGTGCGCCGAAGTGGAATTTCTACAAGTATGTTGTCGATCGCAAGGGCAAGGTGATCGGTAACTTCTCCAGCCTGACCAAACCGGATGATCCCGCGTTCCGCGCCGCTATCGAAAAGGCCATCGCCTCACAGCAGTAACCAGGCTGCGCTTGCTGCGGCGTTTGCTTTTAAGCGCGAGGCAGTTCAGGCGACGCAGATTGCGACTTCAGGAGGCCGAACGCCGTCCTCCTGAAGTCGCGGGATCAAGATCAAGAACAGGAAGTGGCTGGCTGCGGGTCACTTCACCGTACATGCACGGTAATCGCCACCAACCGCACCACCACCGGTCGGACCACCAGCACACACACAAATGCCACCGGCATCGCCAGCTGATAGGCCTTGAGCACATTGCCCAGATACTCAGGGGTAAACCCGGCATTGGCCGCCGTGATTACGAAGCACATCAAAAGCGCCATGATCGACGACATGTAGAACGCGAAAACGTAGGGAGTAGCGACCGGGTGCAATTTACGTCGACTGCGCGACCGGGACAGGTTGCTCATGCGAACTCCTGAAAGCTGAGTGGAAGCGCAGATTAGCAACCTGCACGCCTACAGCTGTAGACCGGCAGCATTGAGTTCTTTATAAAGAAATTCTTACGAATCCAAGCGCTCACCATGGACCTGCTCAACGCCATTCGCTGCTTCATCAAGGTGGTCGAGGCCGGTAGCATCGCTGCTGGTGCCCGTATCCTCGGCCTCAGTCCGGCGGCCGTCAGCCAGAACCTGGCGCGGCTGGAAGGCCACCTGCAAGTACGCCTGCTCAGCCGAACCACGCGCAGCATGGCCCTGACTCCCTCTGGCGCCCAGTATTACGAGCGTGTAAAGCATGTTGAGCGTGATCTGGCCCTGGCCGAACAGGCAGTGACAACACCCGACAGCGAGCCTCAGGGGCGGCTGTGCATTGCCTCGACCTCTGCCTTTGGGCGTCATGTGCTGGCGCCGTTGATACCTGCTTTCAGTGCCCGCTACCCTTTACTTTCGATAGAGTTGGTAACGACTGATCGTCGGGTCAACCATGCCCGTGAAGACGTTGACGTGAGCTTGCGCATTGCCCCGCAACTCGAAGACCAGCTGCTGGCCCGGCGCATCGCCCGCATCCCGTTCATTTGTTGTGCCTCACCCGGTTACCTGCAAAGTGCTGGCGTACCTGCCACGCCCGAGGCCTTGCGCGGGCACCGTTGCCTTGTGTTTCGCTATCCGGTGGATGGCCGCTTCCTGCGCTGGGGCTTCATGCGGGACGGCCTGCGCTTCGAAGCGGAGTTCGGCAGTGTATTGATCAGCGACGATATCGATGCCCTGACCCAGATGGCCTTGCACGATGGTGGCATCACCCGTCTGGCCGAGTTCATCGTGCGGCCGCACCTGGCCTCGGGTGCGTTGGTACCGCTGTTCGAATACTGCGACAGCAGCCAGGCTTATGCCCAGACCGAGCCCATGGACATCTACCTGTGCCTGGCCGATCGCTTTGCCATGACCACCAAGGTGCGCGCTTTCATGGACTACCTGCGCGAATCCCTGGGCGAAAGCTGGCAAGTGCAGGCATGAAAAAAACCGCCACGAAGGCGGTTTTCGTGTAACGCACAGGAATCAGAAGCGGTAGGTGAGGGATGCACCGATACCGTGAGCGCTGTTCTCGTACTTGGCTTGGTAGCTGCCTTTCAACAGCCCTTGTTGTTGCGAGCTTGGCAGGTTGTTGACCTTGGTATCCTCTTCCCACAGATACGAATAGGCAACGTCGATGGTCATGTCATCGTTCGGGCTCCAGCCGGCACCAAAGCTGACCGCTTTACGATCGCCAGTCGGAATGCGTGGCGAGCGATCATGGTTGTTGGTGGGCGACTGGTCGACGGAGAAGCCTGCGCGCAGGGTCCACTCCTTGTTCACCTTGTAGGACGCACCAATGGCGTGGGCCCAGGTGTCGTGCCAGTTCTGCTCTTCGGTGATGGTCTTCAACGGGTAGCCTGCCGGCGCTTCGTTCTCGACGACGATGCTTTCCAGGCGGCTCCAGCGCGTCCAGGTGCTACCCGCATACAGTGTCCAATGGTCATCCAGTTCATGAGTGACCGAGAAGTCCACTGACTCTGGCGTCTTGATCTTCAGGCTGGCGTCGAACTTGCCGTTCAGGCCAAGCTGTGGAATCGGGTAGGAAACGCGGGTATTGCCTTCAAGCTTGTAGTCGACCATCGAGTGATAGGTCAGGCCCAGACGGGTACGGTCCGTAGCTTGCACCAGCACGCCGATGTTGTAACCGATCGCAGTGTCGTCGCCCTTGATCTTGGTCTCGCCGTCAGGGCCATTGGGCCCCAGGAGGGCCTTGCTGCTCAGGTTCGAACCCAGTTCACCCTTGATACGGTTGATAGTCGGGCCAAAACCGATCGACACTTTGTCGTTGAAGGCGTAGCTGACGGTTGGCTGGAAGGTGACAACCTCGACCTTGCTCTTCTTGCCCCAGTAGCGTGCAGCGTCATCGCTACCGTAGTCGGTGATCAGGCCATATGGCACGTAAACGCCGAAGCCAACGCTCCAGTGATCATCAATCGGCTTGACGTAATAGCCCATGGGAACGCCAACGAGAGGCACCATGTCACCATCGGTTTCCCCCCCGAAGTTGCTGCCTGGGCCCGATATGTCGGTCTTGGCGATGACGGCGGCGCCGCCCACGGTGAATTGTTCGCGCTTGAGGCGGGACATGCCGGCCGGGTTGCCATACACAGTGCTGGCATCGTCGGCAGAAGACGAGCGCCCAGCAAAACCGGTTCCCATGCCGCTGATACTTTGTTCGTTCAGCGCGAACCCGGCGGCGAGCAGTTGGCTGGAAGCAAGCGCAACGGCTACGCCGAGGGAGGTTTTGAGCATTACTTTTTTCATTATTAGAAAACTCCTTGGGTCTCCGGGTCGAAAAGCTACCAACAAATCACGCGCTGCGCTATAGGCGCAATCGCAGGAGTTAGAGCGGTTTTGTAGGACAATCCGACCAAAATTCCATTTTTTCCGGGTTACTTGTAGGACGCGTCTCAAGATGCCTGTGGCAATTTCTGATCTATGCAGGCATGCCAGGCATGGGTGAAGTCGCGCAGACGACCCTGGGGGTTGAAAATCTGTCGCCAGATACGCGCCAGTGCCAGCAGATCGTCCGCCGCAGGCAATGGTGTGGCCTGCTCTTCGATGAGCATCCAGGCAATGGCAGTGGAATAGCGCAGGTTGACGGTGAGCTCCAGGTGCGGGCCACCAAGGAAGGCATGCTGGCTGGCCAGGCCGCGGACCAGGCTGGCGAGGTCGGGGTCACGGGCCAGGTATTCGTCCCAGAGCGCCTGGTGACGATGTTCGCCGATGCGGTAGAGGCCGTGCCCGCGTCGGTCGTGCAGGGCTGAGCCGAGTGCTGACTGGCTGGCGGCTATACCCAGTAGCAAGGCTTCGGCGCTGGCGCAGTGACGGTTCAGGTAGACCAGGGTGGGTCGGATCACATACTGACACAATTCATTCGCCGCAATACCCATGATGCCCTCGAGCAGGTAAGGGCCGGACGGGCGCTGGAGCTTGGCAGCTGGTGAATGATCAGGCCCGCCGGGAGCGGAAAGCACCGCTCGAGTTGAAGTGTAGTGTGATAATCGTGGTGTAAAGAGCTGTTTTTAAATCGATTGCTGCCTGATGCTCCGGGCTATATGCCCTAAGGCAATTACGCCCAGAGCGTTCAGGCAGCCTTGCGATCGGATGATTCAGCGCTTGAATACCTCGGTATTCGCCGGTCACGCGGTGAGCGACTGACGCGTCCGGGCGATCACCGCCTGCAGCGGTTCATGGCGGCTGTACTGTTCGTGGTACAGGCGTTCGGTGTGGCAGGCAACGCCGTGTTCGTCTACCAAGGTAAAGCTGAAGCTGCCCTTGCGTGGGGCAACGATAAGGCACTTCAACGGCGAGAAGGCCTGGGAGAGGGTGCCAATGGCAGCCTGAATCTGATGATGAGTTTGCATATTGTTGGAGGTTCCTGCTTTAAACACGGGGGTTATGATCCGTGCATGATAGAAACGTTCCAGTGACGCCTTTATTAAGGGACGAACGAACCTGACTGGAACAGGGCAGCCAGAGGGGGCGCAATCAAATGTAGGCGCTTGGGCTGACTGGTAGGTACTTCGGAAGGCAGGCAGCACGCCGGGGCCAAGGTTCTAGGCCGTCGAGGTGGGATCCTGATCAATCTGTCATGTGATTCGTGCTTGCGCAGCGTAAGGCTGGCGAGTGAATCATTGAATGGGCCGGTCCTTGTTTCAGCAGGGACGCTCTTGGGGGGAGCGAGTCTGCAAGGACGCTTGCGGCCAGAATTGACTTTCAGCTTGGTACTAACGAGGGGCACCTTACCGCAAGTGCAGGTGTTTGGCAAGCGCTACGTTTGTTCAGGTGAGCCGCGCAGTATGGCGCGAATTTTCGTTGCTGGGAAGAGGGGGTAAATGGCCCGAATGCCGGCCGATGTGCCCTTTTCGTGCACCCAAATGGAGGTTTATGGTGCACTTGTTCACATTCGGGGCAGCGCTTGTAACGGCCTGGTAACACCACCCGGCAGCCTCGCCAATGCCTTGACTGCGTGGTTAAGTCAATGAAAAAAAACACTATTTTTAGCTGGTGAAAAAATCGTCAGTTTGACCGAAGCCCCCAATTCACGGGGGTTTGAGGGGTGTGAGAGGGGGTTGTCCACCGAGTTATCCACAGGAACTGTGGATTGTCCCGAGCGCTTGCTCTAGCACGGGCGTGCCAGCAATGGGATGGACTGTCCGACAATTGCCATGCTCCAACAGACTGGTTGGTCATCCACCTGAAAACGTCAAGAAAAGATCATGGAATTTTTTTCAATCCACCAGAAATCGACGGGCCAGGGCGAAAAAAAAAGAGTAGAGTGGCGCGCCTTTCGAGTTACCAAACCTGTTGCTCATGAAGTTTCGCGGTAAAAACCTCGCCAGCCCCGCTGCATCGACACTTGCACCTCCCGCCAAACGCTTTTCCCTGAAAGTGGCCCTGTGGTTGCTCGACAGTCCGCGCCTGGGCGACAACCCTCAGGTCAAGCACCTGGCCGGGCGCTTGTTGAAGCAGCCGGCGCGCCAAGGTGTGGTTGTGGCGCAGAGCCGCCTGGGGCAGATGCTGTGCCGCGATTGTGGCAACGCCCGTGACCGGCGTATAGGCCATGAGCTGCTGCGTCAGGCTGCCCGCGCAGGGGATCGGCGGGCGCAGCTGGAGTACGCTCGGCTGTGTCAGCACAACGAGCCGGAGCAGGCGCGCTATTGGCTTGAGCTTGCGGCAGGGCAGGGGTCGCAGGAAGCGCGGCGGTTGCTGCGACAGTGGTTTCCTGCCTGAGCCTTGTTGCCTGCGCGGGCCCTTTCGCGAGCAATCACCGATGTTCGTCCATCACCGTGGTAGGAGCGGGTTTACCCGCGAATACGGTGGCGGCGGCAACGGTGAACGGCGGGTGGGGATTGGCCAGCAGGGCCGGCCTCTTCGCGGGTGAACC
>NZ_JAUHUI010000005.1:0-185122 GCF_030418155.1 Pseudomonas sp. 2,4-D | reverse complement strand
CCCGCTCCTACGACGGCCTGTGCATGTGTGTAGGAGCGGGTTTACCCGCGAATACGGTGGCGGCGGTAACGGTGAACGGCGGGTGGAAATTGGCCAGCAGGCCCGGCCCTTTCGCGGGTAAACCCGCTCCTACGGGCTGTTGCAGGGGCGGCCTTGTGTTGCGTTAGGGCCGCAAAGCGGCCCTCCGGCACCGTTATTCCACCAGTTCGACCAGCACAGTCCCTTCGCTGACCATATCCCCCTCCAGGCAGAACAGCGCCTTCACCTTGCCGGCATGCGGCGCACGAATGCTGTGCTCCATCTTCATGGCCTCTAATACCACCAGCGCAGTACCGGCTTCCACCACCTGCCCAGGTTCGACCAGCACCCGCACGATACTGCCGTTCATGGGCGCACCCAGCCCGCCCTGGTGGCTGTGGCTGGCTTCGGCCTCGGCAATCGGGTCGAAGGCTTCGATGGCATGCATTTCGCCATCCCAGTGCAGGTACAGCGTGCCACCCCGACGTATTGCCAGATGCTGGCGACGCACGCCGTTCTGATCAAGCACCAACTGCTCACCTTGCAGCTGCCAGGTGGAAGCAGCGCTGCGTTCCAGGGCCACTGCCTGGTCTTGGCCAGCGCTCACCAGATGCAAGCTGCTGCGTGCCGGCAGGCCCAAGCGCAGGCCGTTACGCCCGCCCCAAGGTGAATGGTGGTCGTCTTCGCGCTGATGGACCCCCTGGCCCTGCAGCCACGCCTCTGCCGCCGCTTCCCAGAAGGCTGCCGGTAGTGCTTGCGGCGCAGGCAGCAGAACCTGCTGATGACGCGGAATGAAGCCAGTATCCAGCTCCGCCGCAGCAAATGCCGGGTGGGCGAGAATGCGCCGCAGGAAGGCAATGTTGGTCTTCAGCCCGCCAATGGCGAACTCATCGAGCATGGCCAGCAAGCGCAAGCGCGCCTGCTCGCGGTCTTCGCCCCAGGCAATCAGCTTGCCCAGCATCGGGTCGTAGAACGGCGACACCACATCGCCTTCGCTGACCCCGCTGTCCACCCGCCGGCCTTCGCCAGGCGCCGATTCACGGTACAGCGCCAATTTGCCGGTCGCGGGTAAAAAATCATTGGCCGGGTCTTCGGCATACAAGCGTACTTCGATGGCATGGCCGATCAGCGGCACCTGTTCCTGTGTGATCGGCAGGGCTTCGCCACAGGCCACGCGAATTTGCCAGGCAACAAGGTCCAGGCCGGTTATGGCCTCAGTGACCGGGTGTTCCACCTGCAGGCGGGTGTTCATCTCCATGAAGAAGAACTCGCCACGTGCATCAAGCAGAAACTCCACGGTGCCGGCACCCACGTAACCGATAGCCTGGGCGGCACGCACCGCCGCTTCGCCCATGGCCCGGCGCAGTTCGGGCGACAGGCCGGGGGCAGGGGCCTCTTCCACCACCTTCTGATGGCGGCGCTGAATGGAACAGTCGCGTTCGTTAAGGTACAGGCAGTTGCCGTGCTGGTCGGCAAACACCTGGATTTCGACATGGCGCGGCTTGAGCACGTACTTTTCCACCAGCATGCGCGCATCGCCGAACGACGACTGTGCCTCACGCTGGGCCGAGGCCAGGGCGTCGGCCAACTGGCTTTCTTCCTCGACCACTTTCATGCCCTTGCCACCGCCGCCAGCGCTGGCCTTGAGCAGCACCGGGTAGCCGATGCGTTCGGCCGCGGCGCGGAACGTGTCCAGGTCCTGGGCCTCGCCATGGTAGCCCGGAACCAACGGCACGCCGGCTGCCTCCATGAGCGCCTTGGCTGCCGATTTGCTGCCCATGGCGTCGATGGCGCTGGCCGGTGGGCCGAGGAATATCAGCCCGGCCTGCTCGATGGCGCGGGCGAAACCTGCGTTCTCGGACAAGAAACCATAACCTGGGTGAATGGCCTGGGCACCGCTGGCCTTGGCTGCTGCCAGCAGCTTGTCGATCAGCAGGTAGCTTTCGGCGGCCTTGGTGCCACCGAGATCCACGCGGATATCAGCTTCGCGGCTATGCCGGGCGTCACGGTCGGTGGCGCTGTGCACGGCAACAGTGGTCAGGCCCATGGCCTTGGCGGTGCGCATCACCCGGCAGGCGATTTCGCCGCGGTTGGCGACCAGCAGGGTGGTCAAAGCGGGGCGGCTCATGGGCGCGGCTCCTTCTTGTCAACGGTTTGCCAGGCGGGGCGGCGTTTTTCCAGGAAAGCGCGCAGGCCCTCCTGGCCTTCGGCGCTGACGCGGATACGGGCGATGGTGTTTTCGCAGTAACGGCGCAGGGCCGGGCTGAGTTCGCCGTCGTCCACTTCGCGCAGCAAGTCCTTGGTGGCGCGCAATGCTTGTGGGCTGTTCTGCAGCAGGTTGCTTACCCAGGCTTCGACGTGGTTGTCCAGTTCGCTGGCCGGGTACACCTCGGCCAGCAGGCCCAGCTCGCGGGCGCGCACGCCAGTGAAACGCTCGGCGGTGAGGGCGTAGCGGCGCGCGGCGCGTTCGCCAATGGCCTTGACCACGAACGGGCTGATCACCGCCGGGGCCAGGCCGATGCGTACTTCCGACAGGCACAGCTGGGCGTCTTCGGCGCCGATGGCGATGTCGCAGCAACTGATCAGGCCCAGCGCGCCGCCGAAGGCTGCGCCTTGCACCACGGCCAGGGTCGGGGCCTTGAGGCGGTGCAGGGCGTACATCAGCTCACCCAGTTCGTGGGCGTCATCCAGGTTGGTGTTGAAGTCCAGTTGTGCCGACTGCTGCATCCAGGCCAGGTCGGCACCGGCGCTGAAGTGCCGGCCACGGCCGCGCAGCAGCACAAAGCGCAGGCTGGCGTCTTCGGCCAACTGGTCGATGGCCACGATCAGCTCGCGGATCATCTGCGCATTGAAGGCGTTGTTCTTGTCCTCACGGCTTAACCACAGGGTGGCGAAGCCGCGTGGGTCGCGGATCACTTCGAGGGTGCTGAAATCGCTCATGGGTCACATCCGGAAAATGCCGAAGCGGCTCTGTTCGATCGGCGCGTTCAGCGCGGCAGACAACGCCAGGCCGAGGACGTCGCGGGTCTGTGCCGGGTCGATGACGCCGTCGTCCCACAGGCGGGCGCTGGAATAATAGGGGTGGCCCTGACGCTCGTACTGATCGAGGATCGGCTGCTTGAGCCTGGCTTCGTCTTCGGCACTGAATGGCTGGCCGCTGCGTTCGCTCTGCTCGCGCTTGACCTGGGCCAGCACCCCGGCGGCCTGTTCGGCGCCCATCACGCCAATCCGCGCGTTGGGCCACATCCACAGGAAGCGTGGGTCGTAGGCGCGGCCGCACATGCCGTAGTTGCCGGCGCCAAAGCTGCCGCCGATGATCACCGTGAACTTCGGCACCTGGGCGCAGGCCACGGCGGTGACCAGTTTGGCGCCGTGCTTGGCGATGCCGCCTTCTTCGTATTTCTTACCGACCATGAAACCGGTGATGTTCTGCAGGAACAGCAAAGGGATGCCACGCTGGCAGGCCAGTTCGATGAAGTGCGCGCCTTTTTGCGCGGCTTCGGCGAACAGGATGCCGTTGTTGGCCAGGATGGCCACCGGGTAGCCATGCAGGTGGGCGAAGCCGCACACCAGGGTGGTGCCGAACAGCGCCTTGAATTCATCGAACACCGAGCCATCGACCAGGCGTGCGATCACCTCGCGCACGTCGAACGGTTGCTTGGCATCGGCCGGAACCACGCCGTACAGCTCGTCGGCCGCATAAAGCGGTGCCACTGGTGCAAACCGCTGCAGCTTGCCGAGCTTGTGCCAGTTGAGGTTGGCCACACTGCGTCGCGCGATGGCCAGGGCGTGTTCGTCGTTGTCGGCATAATGGTCGGCGACGCCGCTGGTACGGCAATGCACATCGGCGCCGCCGAGGTCTTCGGCGCTCACCACTTCGCCGGTGGCGGCTTTCACCAGCGGCGGGCCGGCGAGGAAGATGGTCGCCTGCTGGCGCACCATGATCGCTTCGTCGGCCATGGCCGGCACGTACGCGCCGCCAGCGGTGCACGAGCCCATCACCACGGCGATCTGCGGGATGCCTTGCGCGCTCATGTTGGCCTGGTTGAAGAAGATGCGCCCGAAATGCTCGCGGTCGGGGAACACTTCATCCTGGCGTGGCAAGTTGGCGCCGCCGGAGTCCACCAGATAGATGCACGGCAGGCGGTTCTGCAGGGCGATGGTTTGCGCACGCAGGTGCTTCTTGACCGTCAGCGGGTAGTACGAACCGCCTTTTACCGTGGCGTCGTTGGCCACGATCATGCATTCCACGCCTTCCACGCGGCCGATGCCGGCGATCACGCCCGCCGCTGGCACGTCTTCGCCGTACACCTCATGGGCGGCCAACTGGCCGATTTCGAGGAACGGCGAGCCCGGGTCCAGCAGGCGGTCGATACGCTCGCGCGGCAGCAGTTTGCCACGCGAGGTATGCCGTTCCTGGGCCTTGGGCCCGCCGCCCTGGGCAACCTGGGCGAGCAGGCCGCGCAGGGCCTGGACCTGTTCGAGCATGGCCGCGCTGTTGACGGCAAATTCTGCCGAACGCGGGTTGATCTGGGTGTGCAAGGTAGCCATGTGCGCCCGTCCCTTATGTTCAGCGGGTTTCGTTGAACAGCTCGCGGCCGATCAGCATCCGGCGGATTTCGCTGGTGCCGGCACCGATTTCGTACAGTTTGGCGTCGCGCAACAGGCGCCCAGCCGGGAATTCGTTGATATAGCCGTTGCCGCCAAGAATCTGGATCGCCTCCAGGGCCATTTGCGTGGCGCGCTCGGCGGTGTACAGGATCACGCCGGCAGCGTCCTTGCGGGTGGTCTCGCCACGGTCGCACGCCTGGGCCACGGCATACAGGTAGGCGCGGCTGGCATTGAGCTGGGTGTACATGTCGGCAATCTTGCCCTGGATCAGCTGGAACTCGCCGATGCTCTGGCCGAATTGCTTGCGGTCGTGGATATACGGAACCACCAGATCCATGCAGCTTTGCATGATGCCGGTCGGGCCGCCGGACAGCACCACACGTTCGTAGTCCAGGCCGCTCATGAGGACGCGCACGCCGCCGTTGAGTTGGCCCAGGATGTTCTCTGCCGGCACTTCCACGCCATCGAAGAACAGCTCGCAGGTGTTGGACCCGCGCATGCCCAGCTTGTCGAACTTGTTGCTGCGGCTGAAGCCTTTCCAGTCACGCTCGACGATGAACGCGGTGATGCCGTGCGCACCCTTGTCCAGGTCGGTCTTGGCGTAAATCACGTAGGTGTTGGCGTCGGGGCCGTTGGTGATCCAGGTCTTGCTGCCATTGAGCACGTAGTGATCGCCGCGTTTTTCTGCGCGCAGCTTCATCGACACCACGTCGGAGCCGGCATTGGGCTCGCTCATGGCCAAGGCGCCGATGTGCTCGCCGCTGATCAGCTTGGGCAGGTACTTGAGCTTCTGCTCGTGGGTGCCGTTGCGGTTGATCTGGTTGACGCACAGGTTGGAATGGGCGCCGTAGGACAGTGCCACCGAGGCTGAGCCACGGCTGATTTCTTCCATCGACACCACATGGGCCAGGTAGCCCAGGCCAGCGCCGCCGTACTCTTCCGGTACGGTGATGCCCAGCAGGCCCATGTCACCGAACTTGCGCCACATGTCGGCGGGGAACAGGTTGTCGTGGTCGATCTGCGCGGCCCTTGGGGCCAGTTCAGCGGCGACGAAGGTGCGCACCTGGTCGCGGAGCATGTCGATGGTCTCGCCCAGGGCGAAGTTCAGGGAGGGGTAATGCATGCTGGGGCACCTTCTTGTTCTTGGAAATTGGGTAACACCGTAGCTCAAGGGCTATCCGCTGACCTCTGTAGGAGCGGGCTTGCCCGCGAATGCGTCAGCAGGACCACCGTCATTGCCTGGGTGATCGCTTCGCGGGCAAGCCCGCTCCTACAAGGGTCGGCGTCATGCCGGAGATCCCGGTATCGTTCATCACCTTTACGTTAACGTAAGCCTGCGAGAACGCACTGTCAATCCACTCGTCACCTTTACGTAAACGTAAATCTGCGACAGAGTATTCCCGCTTGCTTCAGCCGTGCCCAAAACAACCACAAGAAGGGACACCCATGAGTCAACCGAGCTATACCCGCGGTCGCCAGGACCGACCCTTGCTGACACAGACCATCGGCCAGGCTTTCGATGCCACCGTGGCCCGCTGTTGCGACAGCGAGGCCCTGGTGTCCCGCCACCAGGGCCTGCGTTACAGCTGGCGGCAGTTGGCCGAACAGGTCGAAATATATGCCCGCGCCCTGATCGCACTGGGCGTGAACACTGGCGACCGTGTTGGCATCTGGTCGCCCAACTGCGCCCAGTGGTGCATCTTGCAGCTGGCCAGTGCCAAGGTCGGTGCCATCCTGGTCAACATCAACCCGGCCTACCGTGTGGGTGAACTGGAATACGTGTTGCGCCAGTCAGGCTGCCGCTGGCTGGTCTGCGCTGAAGCCTTCAAGACGTCTGATTACCACGCCATGCTGCAGGAGCTGGTGCCTGAACTGGCCAGCGCCCGGCTTGGTGAGCTGGCCAGTGAATGCCTGCCCCAGTTGCGTGGCGTCATCAGCCTGGCCGCCAACCCGCCTGCCGGTTTCCTGCCCTGGCACGCACTGGCCGAGCGGGCAGGGCAGACGTCTGCCGAAGCCTGCACAGCCCGTCAGCAAAGCCTGCAATTCGACCAGCCGGTAAACATCCAGTACACCTCCGGCACCACCGGTGCGCCCAAAGGTGCCACGCTCAGTCACTACAACATCCTCAACAACGGTTTCATGGTGGGTGAAAGCCTTGGCCTGACGGCCCGCGACCGTATGGTGATCCCGGTGCCGCTGTACCACTGTTTCGGCATGGTCATGGCCAACCTCGGTTGCATCACCCACGGCAGCACCATGATCTACCCCAACGACGCCTTCGACGCCGAGCTCACCCTGCGCGCCGTGGCCGAGGAGCGTGCCAGCATCCTGTACGGCGTGCCGACCATGTTCATCGCGATGCTTGATCACCCCTCGCGTGCGCAGATGGACCTGTCGACCCTGCGCAGCGGCATCATGGCCGGCGCTACCTGCCCGATCGAAGTGATGCGCCGGGTCATCGACCAGATGCACATGGCAGAAGTGCAGATCGCCTACGGCATGACCGAAACCAGCCCGGTGTCACTGCAGACCGGCCCGGACGACGACCTGGAGCTGCGCGTGACCACCGTCGGGCGCACCCAGCCGCAGCTGGAAAACAAACTGGTGGACGCCGATGGCTGCATCGTCCCGCGCGGTGAGATTGGCGAGCTGTGCACCCGCGGCTACAGCGTGATGCTGGGCTACTGGGACAACCCCCAGGCCACGTCGGATGCCATCGACCCGGCTGGCTGGATGCATTCGGGTGACCTGGCGGTGATGGACGAGCAGGGCTATGTGCGCATCGTCGGGCGCAACAAGGACATGATCATTCGCGGCGGCGAGAACATTTATCCGCGTGAGCTGGAAGAGTTTTTCTACACCCACCCGGCGGTGGCCGATGCGCAGGTGATCGGCATTCCGTGTAGCCGCTATGGCGAAGAGATCGTCGCCTGGATCAAGCTGCACCCGGGGCACAGCGCCACGGTCGAGGAACTGCAGGGCTGGTGCAAGGCGCGCATTGCCCACTTCAAGGTGCCGCGGTATATCCGCTTCGTCGACGAGTACCCGATGACGGTGACCGGCAAGGTGCAGAAGTTTCGCATGCGTGAGATCAGTGTGGCGGAGATTGCAGCTGCATCTGCGGGTTGATGTGCTGGCGCGGCCGGCCTCTTCGCGGGTTTACCCGCGAAGAGGCCGGCCCGATCAATGCAAGATCTTCACCTTGCCAAGCACCCGGTCATCCTCAACCTTTCAATGGAGCAGCGGACATTAGCTGTTCACGCCGATGGCGTGGTCTACCCTTAAGCCTTCACCGGTGGCTCCTGGCTCGGCGGGTCGCCCACTGTCGGCGGCACGGTCGGCTTGATCGGCAGCTCGTCCGGGTCTTCTTCCGGTACGGGTGGTGGCAAGCTCGGGTCGTCGATATTGGGATCGGGTGTCTCCGGTGGAATGGGAATGTTCATGGCCTGACCTCGCGTGGGTGAGTGAAGAGGTGCTGTAGGCTCTGACCGCTGGCAGCTGCCGTTCGCTCAATTATTTTGAACCCCGCGCCTGTGCCCGGCTCTGAACCCTTACCGCCACCAGCCTGAGGGAGCAAGGTCGATGTCACGAAACGAGCCCTTTGAAAGCGTGCCCATGGCGAACGATCACCCGGACCAGGCCATTAGCCTTGCCCAGGCGCTGTTGGCGCCACGCATCGTGATCGAAGACACCCAACCCGTGCTCGACGCCGGCAGCTTCGCCGCCAAGGCCGTCAGCGGCCAGCCCGTGACAGTCAGCACCAAGGCGTACAGCGACGGCCACGACCGCCTGGCGGTGATGCTCAACTGGCGCCAGGCCCACAGCAGGCGCTGGCATTGTGTGCCGATGCAGTCGGCGGGCAACGACCTGTGGCAGGCCGAATTCACCCCCACCGAGCTGGGCCCGCACCGGTTCAGTATCGAGGCCTGGATCGACCCGTTTGCCACCTATTGCCACGATCTGGAGAAGAAGTACCACGCCGGCGTCGAGGTCAAACTGGAGCTGGAAGAAGGCCGTTTGATGCTGGGCAAAGGCATCGAGCTGTGCAGCGGCGCCCTGCGCGAGGAGCTCGAGGCCGTGCAGAACCGCCTGGCCACCCTCAGTACCGATGATCAGGTGGCCGTGTTTCTCGACCCGACCACCGCCCGCCTGATGGGCGAAGCCGAACACCGCAGCTACCTGACCCGCAGCCCTGATTTCCCCCTTGATGTCGACCGCCCGGCCGCCCTGTTCGCCAGCTGGTACGAGCTGTTCCCGCGCTCGATTACCGACGACCCGCAGCGTCACGGCACCTTCAACGACGTGCACGAACGGCTGCCGATGATCCGCGACATGGGCTTCGACGTACTGTACTTCCCGCCCATCCACCCCATCGGCATGCAGCATCGCAAGGGCCGCAACAACGCCCTCAAGGCCGAGCCGGGCGACCCGGGCAGCCCTTATGCCATCGGCAGCCCGGAGGGTGGCCACGATGCCATTCACCCGCAACTGGGCAGCCGCGATGACTTCCGTCGACTGGTGGCTGCGGCGGCGGAACACGGCCTGGAAATTGCCCTCGATTTCGCCATCCAGTGCTCTCAGGACCACCCCTGGCTCAAGGAGCACCCGGGCTGGTTCAGCTGGCGCCCGGACGGCACCATCCGCTACGCCGAAAACCCGCCGAAAAAGTACCAGGACATCGTCAACGTCGATTTCTATGCGCCAGAGGCCGTGCCTTCGTTGTGGCTCGCCCTGCGCGATGTGGTGGTCGGCTGGGTCGAGGAGGGCGTCAAGACCTTCCGCGTCGACAACCCGCACACCAAGCCGTTGCCGTTCTGGCAATGGCTGATCGCCAATGTGCGCAGCCAGCACCCCGACGTCATCTTCCTCGCCGAAGCCTTTACCAAACCGGCGATGATGGCGCGCCTGGGCAAGGTCGGCTACGCACAGAGCTATACCTATTTCACCTGGCGTAACCACAAGCAGGAGCTGCGCGAATATTTCGAGCAGCTCAACCAGCCGCCGTGGAGCCAGTGCTACCGGCCCAACTTCTTCGTCAATACACCGGACATCAACCCGTTTTTCCTGCACACCTCAGGCCGCGCAGGTTTCCTTATCCGTGCCGCGCTGGCGACCATGGGCTCAGGCTTGTGGGGCATGTATTCGGGCTTCGAGCTGTGCGAGGGCACGCCGTTGCCGGGCAAGGAGGAGTACCTGGATTCGGAGAAGTACGAAATCCGTCCACGCGATTTCACCCAGCCCGGCAACATCATCGCCGAGATCGCCCAGCTCAACCGTATTCGCCGGCAGAACCGCGCCTTGCAAACCCACCTGGGCGTGGCCTTCTTCAATTGCTGGAACGACAACATTCTGTACTTCGCCAAGCGTACGCCCGAGCGTGACAACTACATCCTGGTGGCCGTCAGCCTCGACCCGCACAACGCCCAGGAGGCGCACTTCGAATTGCCACTGTGGGAGTTGGGGCTGGACGACAACGCCGAAACCCAGGGTGAAGACCTGATGAACGGCCACCGCTGGTCCTGGTACGGCAAGACCCAATGGATGCGCATAGAGCCCTGGCACCTGCCGTTCGGCATCTGGCGCATCGAGAAAGCCCGTTAACAAGGCTCAGACTGTGCCCCCCGTAGGAGCGGGTTTACCCGCGAACACCGGCGAAGCCGGTGCCATGCACCTCGGCACCGCGCTGTCATCTTCGCGGGTAAACCCGCTCCTACGGGGGATCGAGCAAGCTCGGATGTCTGTGCATGCAATTGAAAGGAGTCGCACATGGCCAAGCGTTCCCGCCCGGCAGCCTTCATCGACGACCCGCTGTGGTACAAGGACGCCGTCATCTACCAGCTGCACATCAAGTCGTTCTTCGACTCGAACAATGACGGCATCGGCGACTTCGCCGGGCTGATCAGCAAGCTCGACTATATCGCCGAGCTGGGCGTCAACACCCTGTGGCTGCTGCCGTTCTATCCCTCGCCACGCCGTGACGACGGCTACGACATTGCCGAATACAAGGCCGTGCACCCCGACTACGGCAGCATGGCCGACGCCCGCCGTTTCATCGCCGAGGCCCACAAGCGCGGCCTGCGGGTGATCACCGAGCTGGTCATCAACCACACCAGCGACCAGCACCCGTGGTTCCAGCGCGCCCGCCACGCCAAGCGCGGCAGCAAGGCGCGCGAGTTCTACGTGTGGTCGGACGACGACCAGAAGTACGACGGCACGCGCATCATCTTCCTCGACACCGAAAAGTCCAACTGGACCTGGGACCCGGTCGCCGGCCAGTACTTCTGGCACCGGTTCTACTCCCACCAGCCGGACCTCAACTTCGACAACCCGCAGGTGCTCAAGGCGGTGATCGGCGTCATGCGCTTCTGGCTGGACCTGGGTGTAGATGGCCTGCGGCTGGACGCGATCCCTTACCTGATCGAGCGCGACGGCACCAACAACGAAAACCTTGTCGAAACCCACGACGTGCTCAAGGCGATCCGCGCCGAGATCGATGCCAACTACCCCGATCGCATGCTGCTGGCCGAAGCCAACCAGTGGCCGGAAGACACGCGCCCGTACTTCGGCGAGGGCGACGGCGACGAATGCCATATGGCCTTCCACTTTCCGTTGATGCCGCGCATGTACATGGCCTTGGCCATGGAAGACCGCTTCCCTATCACCGACATCCTGCGCCAGACCCCGGAAATCCCGGCCAACTGCCAGTGGGCGATCTTTTTGCGCAACCATGATGAACTGACCTTGGAAATGGTCACCGACCGCGAGCGTGATTACCTGTGGAACTATTACGCCGAAGACCGCCGCGCGCGCATCAACCTAGGCATTCGCCGGCGCCTGGCGCCCCTGCTGCAGCGTGACCGTCGGCGCATAGAGCTGCTGACCAGCCTGCTGTTGTCGATGCCCGGCACGCCAACCCTGTATTACGGCGACGAACTGGGTATGGGCGACAATATCTATCTGGGTGACCGCGATGGCGTTCGCACACCCATGCAGTGGTCGCCAGACCGCAACGGCGGTTTTTCCCGCGCCGACCCGCAGCGCCTGGTGCTGCCGCCGATCATGGACCCGCTCTACGGTTACCAGACCGTCAACGTCGAGGCGCAAAGCCACGATCCGCATTCGCTGCTGAACTGGACCCGGCGCATGCTGGCGGTGCGCAAGCAGCAGAAGGCCTTTGGTCGCGGCAGCCTGCGCACCCTCACACCCAGCAACCGGCGCATCCTTGCCTATATCCGCGAGTACACCGACGCCGACGGCAATACCGAGGTCATCCTCTGCGTGGCCAACGTGTCCCGCGCCGCCCAGGCTGCCGAACTCGAATTGTCACAATACGCCGACAAAGTACCGGTGGAGATGCTGGGTGGCAGCGCGTTCCCGCCAATCGGCCAACTGCCGTTTCTGCTGACCTTGCCACCTTATGCGTTCTACTGGTTCCTGCTGGCCAGCCGCGATCGCATGCCCAGCTGGCACATCCAGCCCACCGAGGGGTTACCCGAATTGACCACATTGGTACTGCGCAAGCGCATGGAAGAACTGCTGCAAGCCCCCGCAAGCGATACGCTGCAAAGCACCATCCTGCCGCAGTACCTGCCCAAGCGCCGCTGGTTCGCCGGCAAGGAAGGGCCGATCGATGCCGTGCGCCTGTGTTACGGCGTGCGTTTCGGCACCGCCACCACGCCGGTGTTGCTCAGCGAAATCGAGGTGCTCAGTGACGGCACGGCCACCCGCTACCAGCTGCCGTTCGGCCTGCTGCGTGAGGAACAGATTCATACCGCGCTGCCGCAGCAGCTGGCGTTGTCGCGGGTGCGCCGTGCCCACCAGGTTGGCTTGATTACAGACGCCTTCGTCCTCGAGTCGTTCATTCACGCCGTGATGCAGGCCTGCCAGGATGGCCTGCGTCTGCCGTGTGGCGACGGTGAGGACGGTGAGGGTGAATTGCGCTTCGAATGCACAGAGCAACTGGCCGGCCTGGCGCTCGACGAGGAGAGCGAAGTGCGCTACCTCAGCGCCGAGCAGTCCAACAGTTCGGTGGTCATCGGCGACCGCGTGGTGCTCAAGCTGATCCGCCGGGTCAACCCGGGTATCCATCCAGAGCTGGAAATGAGTGCCTACCTGACCGCCGCCGGTTTTGCCAATATCTCGCCGCTGCTGGCCTGGGTCAGCCGGGTGGACGAGCAACACGCGCCGCACCTGCTGATGATTGCCCAAGGTTACCTGAGTAACCAGGGCGACGCCTGGGGCTGGACTCAGAACACGCTGGAAAGGGCCATCCGCGACCAGATGGAGCCCACCCGCAACGACGCCGAAGCGCACACTGACGCCTTGGCCGAACTCAGCGGCTTTGCGGCCTTGCTTGGCCAGCGCCTGGGCGAGATGCACCTGCTGCTGGCCGCACCCACCGAAGACCCGGCCTTTCAGCCGCGCCCCAGCGATGCGCAGGACAGCGAGCGCTGGTGTGTACAGATCAGCACTGAACTGACCCACGCCCTCGACCTGCTGGCCCAGCACCGTGACACCTTAGACCGCGACAGCCAGGCCTTGGTCGACGACCTGCAGCAACAGCGTGACGGCCTGGCCCAGCACATCGACACCCTGAGCAAGCAGGCTCAGGGGGGCCTGCTGATGCGTGTACACGGCGACCTGCATCTGGGCCAGGTGCTGGTGGTGCAGGGGGATGCCTACCTCATCGATTTTGAAGGCGAACCCGCCCGGCCCCTTGAAGAGCGCCGGGCAAAACACAGCCCCTACAAGGATGTCAGCGGCGTGCTGCGATCCTTCGACTATGCTGCTGCGATGATCTTGCGCAGCGCGTCTGCGGTGGACCTTTCCGAACCGGCGCGGCAAGCCCGGCAGCGGGTTGCCCGGCAGTACCTGCACCAGTCCCGGCATGCCTTTGTCGAAGCCTATGGCCTGGCCACTGCCGCCATGCCCCACGCCTGGCAGCACGCCGAGGGCGAGCGCGCGGCGCTGGAGCTGTTCTGCCTGGAAAAAGCCGCCTACGAGATTACATACGAAGCCGAAAACCGTCCGAGCTGGCTGGCCGTGCCTTTGCATGGTCTGCATGGACTGATCAGTACCTGGGGAGAGTCAGAATGAACGTTACAACGCGTGAAAACGGTGGCCTTCGGCAACGGGACCTCGACGCCCTGGCCCGCGCCGAACACGCCGATCCTTTTGCGGTACTCGGCCCCCACAGCGACGGCGCAGGCGGGCAGCTGGTCCGCGCCTTTCTGCCCAATGCCCTGAAAGTGCACATTCAGGCCCGGGAGGACGGGCGAGTCCTTGCCGAAATGGAGCAGGGCAGCCTGCCCGGGTTGTTCAGCGCGCACCTCGATAAGGCACAGCCCTATCAGCTTCACATCGTCTGGGCCGGTGGCGAGCAGGTTACCGAAGACCCCTACAGCTTTGGCCCGCAATTGGGAGACATGGACCTTCACTTGTTCGCGGAAGGCAATCACCGCGATTTGTCCGGGCGCTTCGGTGCCCAGCCGACTCAGGTCGATGGCATCGACGGCGTGTGTTTCTCGGTCTGGGCGCCGAATGCCCGGCGGGTGTCGGTGGTGGGTGATTTCAACAACTGGGATGGCCGCCGTCACCCCATGCGCCTGCGCCACGGTGCCGGGGTGTGGGAGCTGTTCATTCCGCGTCTGGGCGTGGGCGAAACCTACAAGTTCGAAGTACTCGGCAAGGACGGCATACTGCCGCTGAAGGCCGACCCGCTGGCCCGTGCCACCGAGCTGCCGCCGAGCACGGCGTCCAAGGTAGCCGGTGAACTCAGCCACGCCTGGCAGGACCATGACTGGATGGCGCAACGCGCCCAGCGCCATGCCTACAACGCGCCGTTGTCGATCTACGAGCTGCACCCAGGGTCATGGCGCTGCGAGCTGGACGAAGCGGGGGAAATCGGGCGTTTCTACAATTGGCGCGAACTGGCCGAGCGGCTGGTGCCCTATGTGCAGGAACTGGGCTTTACCCACATCGAACTGCTGCCGATCATGGAGCACCCGTTCGGCGGCTCCTGGGGCTATCAACCACTGTCGATGTTCGCGCCCACCTCGCGCTATGGCAGTGCCGAGGATTTCGCCGCGTTCATCGACGCCTGCCACCAGGGAGGCATTGGTGTGCTGCTGGACTGGGTGCCGGCGCATTTTCCCACCGACGAACATGGCCTGGCGCGCTTCGATGGCTCTGCGCTCTACGAATACGACAACCCCCTGGAGGGCTACCACCAGGACTGGAACACGCTGATCTACAACCTCGGGCGCAATGAAGTGCGCGGCTTCATGATGGCTTCGGCGCTGCACTGGTTGAAGCATTTCCACATCGACGGCCTGCGCGTCGATGCGGTGGCCTCGATGCTGTACCGCGACTACTCGCGCAAGGCTGGCGAATGGGTACCCAACCGCCACGGCGGGCGCGAGAACCTGGAAGCCATCGACTTCATCCGCCACCTTAACGGCGTGGCTGCCCACGAGGCCCCTGGCGCGCTGATCATCGCTGAAGAGTCCACCGCCTGGCCCGGGGTCAGTCAACCTACCCAACAGGGCGGCCTGGGTTTTGCCTACAAGTGGAACATGGGCTGGATGCACGACACCCTGCACTACATTCAGAACGACCCGGTGCACCGCACCTACCACCACAACGAGATGAGCTTCGGGCTGATCTATGCCTATTCCGAGCACTTCATCCTGCCCATTTCCCATGATGAGGTGGTGCACGGCAAGCATTCGCTGATCGACAAGATGCCCGGCGACCGCTGGCAGAAGTTCGCCAATCTGCGCGCCTACCTCACCTTCATGTGGGCACACCCGGGCAAGAAGCTGCTGTTCATGGGCTGCGAGTTCGGCCAGTGGCGTGAGTGGAACCACGACAGCGAACTGGACTGGTACCTGCTGCAGTATCCCGAGCACCAAGGCGTGCAGCGCCTGGTGGGTGACCTCAACCGCCTGTACCGCGAAGTGCCGGCGCTGCACGAGCAGGATTGCCAGCCGCAGGGCTTCCAGTGGCTGATCGGTGACGACGCACAGAACAGCGTGTACGCCTGGCTGCGCTGGAGCAGCAGCGGCGAGCCGGTGCTGGTGGTGGCCAACTTCACCCCGGTACCCCGTGAGGGCTACCGCATTGGCGTGCCGTTCGGCGAGCGTTGGCAGGAGTTGCTGAACAGTGATGCCGAGCTGTATGCCGGGTCGAACGTGGGTAATCTGGGGGCAGTGGCCAGTGAGCCAGTGGCCAGCCACGGGCAGCCATTATCGCTGGCCCTGAACCTGCCGCCGCTGGGGGTGTTGATCATGAAGCCCGCCTGATCGGTTGGCTGTGCTGGCCCCTTCGCGGGTAAAACCGCTCCTACACATACGCACCCGGCGGTGACCCGTGTAGGAGCGGGTTTACCCGCGAAGAGGCCGGCCCTGCCTACCACCGCATCCGCACCCCAAGGCTGCCGATCAGCCCGTTCAGGTCATTGTCGTCCACATCACTGCTGTAATCGGCGCTGACGAACAAAGCAACCGAAGGCGTCACCCGCGCCACCAGCCCCAAGCCTAACTCCACCGTGGTCGAGTAGCGCGAACTGGAGATCTTGTCGACCTCGTCCAGCTTCACCTCATTGGCATTGCTGAAGTCATACCACACGTTGGTCCGCACATAGGGTTCGATGGGCATGCCGCGCACTTCGTAGCGCCCGGACAACTTGGCACCGACCCGGCCGCTCCAGCTCGGCTGGCTGTCAAAGGCTTGCAAGGTCTCTTCCTGCACCTGGTTGCCAGGGAAGAACTGCTGGTTGATCAACTGTGCCTGGGGCTCGATGACCCAGTTGCCACCCAGGCGGATCGGGTAACCGCCCTCTACCGAGAAGGTCATTGCGTGGCCACTGTCGTCCAGGCGCTGGCCGTTTTCGCCACGGCCCATCACGTCGATCCGCGAGCCCATGGCCACGGCATCCAGGTGCCAACCCTGTTCATGGGTCATGCTCCAGTACACCCCCAGGCTTTCACCGCTCAGGTTCACCGCTTTGCGCTGCTTGTCGCCCAGCAGAGGGCGCGCGCCTTTGAAGCTGCTTTGCAGGTTGTTGTGCCCCACGAAAATCCCAGCGCGGTGCACATCGCCTGCTGCTGTTTCACGCACGAACAGGTCCGGGCCGATCATCAGTTGCTGGCTGGGCGCCTCCAGCTGTGCCGGGGGCAGCGCGCGGCCGCGCGCACTGGTGGGGAAGAACTGCGCCCACTGACTGGCAATCAGGTCGGGTGCCGGCTGCTGGTGGCGTTCGCTCATCTGCTGCGAAAACGCATTGAGGGTGCCCAGACTCAACCCACTGGCACTGAGCGGGTCGAGCGACAGTTGCGCCTCCACGGGTTGCTGCAGAAAGCTGGGGGAGGTGGGGTCACCCTGCAGTTCGTACGCGATCGTTTCCACCGGGGTTGCCAGAAGCAGCGACGTGGAAACCGCGTAGAAAATGCCGTCGAAGCGCAAGGGGTTCGAGTTGCTTTTCATGGCGGATCTCCTTTGTTTTTGTGGTGCAGCCCGAGAGACCTGGCCTGTTGTCACGAGCTGTACGGCAAAAACAGTGGGCGACCCAAACCAGCACGCCAGCTATCGCAAACGCGCACGAAGGCGCGAGCTAGAGGCCCGGCGCAAGTTTTTTACAGCTTGGTACTGTTCAGCTAAGGAGAGGTCGCCGCTTGCGTCAAGAAAGCGTGAAGGAAGTGTTCAAAGTGCGTCGTAACGCTCAACCTGTTGTTTTATCGGTAAAAACAGCAGGGCATAGCGGGGATCGCTATTTGCCGCGCCGTAGCTATGAAGAATGATTGCTAAAGTCGCACTTCAACGGCCAGCGGGAGGTGATCTGACAGGTGTGACCAAGGTTTGTGCCCCAGAATCCGCGGCCCATGGCTTTCGGCATTACGCAGGTAAATGCGGTCCAGTCGCAGCAGTGGCAGGCGGGCAGGATAGGTGCGGGCGAGGTGGCCGTGGTGGCGTTCGAAGGCTTCGTGCAAGTCGCGTTGCAGGCCAAGGGTGCGGTTGCCATGGCTTTTCCAGTCGTTGAAGTCGCCGGCGATGATCACCGGGGCGTTGGCCGGCAGGGCGTCCAGCAGTTTACGCAGCAACTGCAGCTGCTTTTGCCGGTGGCTTTCCAGCAACGACAGGTGCACGCAGACCGCATGCACCTGGCCTTGCCCCGGCACCTCCAGCACACAGTGCAACAGGCCGCGGCGTTCGGGGCCGGTGATCGACACGTCCAGGTTGCGGTGCTCGATGATCGGGTATTTGGACAGCAACGCATTGCCGTGGTGGCCGTCAGGGTAGACCGCGTTGCGGCCATAGGCAAAGTCGCTCCACATGCTGTCGGCGAGGAATTCGTACTGCGAGGTCTGTGGCCAGCCGGGATAGCGCGCGGCGTGGCGGTCGTGGCTGCCTAGCACTTCCTGAAGGAAGACAATGTCGGCCTGGGTGCTGCGCACAGCCTCGCGCAGCTCTGGCAAGATAAAGCGCCGGTTGAAGGCGGTGAAGCCCTTGTGGGTGTTCACCGTCAGTACCCGCAGGCGTTTCACGGCTGGGGCCTGGCTGACGCTGGCGAAACCATTACTGCCGGCTTCGAGGCTCACAAATCCTCCTGAAAGTAACCCTGCCTTACTGTCGCCGCTAAAACCTGTGGCAGCGGGCATGCCCGCTCCCACAGGTATGGCGTAGCGATCAAAACGTAAGACCTGCCTGGGTTATCACGGTTCACTCATCGTCGCGCTGCAACACCATCAGCAGCATCGATCGGCCCTTCACCTCGAAGGTACTGTCGAACTGCAGGTGCTGCCCCTTGCGCAACTCCGGCCGGTCGGTATCGACCAGGCAGCTCCAGTAATCGCCTTCGGGCACGGCCGGCAGCTTGAATGGCACCACGTCATGGTGGGCATTGACGATCAGCAGCACGGTGGCCTCGGCACCTGGCCGGGCAATACCGCTGACCTGTGCCCGACCATCTATCAGCATGCCCAGGCAACGCCCGTGTGGGTCTTCCCATTGCTCAACACTCATCTCGTTGCCATCGGGAGCCAGCCAAGTCACGTCCTTGACCCCAATTGCCTCATTGTAGTCACCCACCAGGAAGCGTGACCGGCGCAGCACCGGGTAGGCCAGGCGCAGGCGGGTCAGGCGTTTGACGAAAGCCAGCAGCTCCTGGCCTTCCTCGTCCAGGTCCCAGTTCACCCAGCCGATCTCGCTGTCCTGGCAGTAGGCATTGTTGTTGCCGTGCTGGGTGCGGCTGAATTCGTCACCTGCAACGATCATTGGCGTGCCCTGGGCCAGCAGCAGGGTGGCGAAGTAGTTGCGCATCTGGCGCATGCGCAGGGCATTGATCCCCGGGTCGTCGGTCGGCCCTTCGACGCCGCAGTTCCAGGACAGGTTGTTGTCGGTGCCGTCCTGGTTATTTTCGTCGTTGTCTTCGTTGTGCTTGTGGTTGTAGGACACCAGGTCGCGCAGGGTGAAACCATCGTGGGCGGTGATGAAGTTGACCGAGGAATAGGGCCGGCGCCCGCGGTTGTTGAACATGTCGCCCGAGGCGGTCAAGCGGGCGGCAAAATCGGCCAACTGGCCTTCGTCACCTTTCCAGAAGGCGCGTGCGGTATCGCGGAAGCGGTCGTTCCATTCCGCCCAGCCCGGGGCGAAGTTGCCTACCTGGTAGCCGCCGGGGCCGCAGTCCCATGGTTCGGCAATCAGCTTGACCTGGCTCAGCATCGGGTCCTGGCGGCAGGCGACCAGGAAGCCATGACGCTCGCTGTAGCCATCGTGGTAACGGCCAAGGATGGTCGCCAGGTCGAAGCGAAAGCCATCCACGTGCATTTCGCCGGCCCAGTAGCGAAGCGAGTCGGTGACCAACTGCAGCACGCAGGGGTGGCTCAGGTCCAGGGTGTTGCCGGTGCCGGAGTCGTTGATGTAGTAGCGCTTGTCGTCCGGCATCAGGCGGTAGTACGAGGCGTTGTCGATGCCGCGCATCGACAGGGTCGGGCCGCGTTCGTTGCCTTCGGCGGTGTGGTTGTAGACCACGTCCAGGATCACCTCGAGCCCGGCGTCGTGCAGGTGCGCGACCATCTCCTTGAACTCGGCGATCTTGCCGCTGGCCAGGTAGCGCGGGTGTGGGGCGAAAAAGGCGATGCTGTTGTAGCCCCAGTAGTTGTTCAGGCCCTTGTCCAGCAGGTGCTGGTCGTTGACGAAGGCGTGAATCGGCAGCAGCTCGATGCTCGACACGCCAAGGTCCTTGATGTGTTTGAGCAACTCGTCGTTGGCCAGGCCTGCGAAGGTGCCGCGCAGTTTTTCAGGCACAGCCGGGTGGCGCATGCTGATGCCGCGGGCATGCGCTTCATAGATGATCGTGCGCTCCCATGGGATCTGCACGCGCTGGTCGCGGCCCCAGGTGAACGCCGGGTCGATGACTTTGCATTTGGGCACGAAAGGCGCGCTGTCGCGCTCGTCGAACGACAGGTCACCGTCGGGGTGGCCGATGGTGTAGCCGAACAGTGCCTCGGACCATTTCAGGCTGCCGACCAGTTGCTTGGCGTACGGGTCGATCAGCAGTTTGTTGGGGTTGAAGCGGTGGCCGTTTTCCGGCTCGTAGGGGCCATACACCCGGTAGCCATAGACCAGGCCGGGGTGAGCGTCGGGGAGGTAGCCATGGTAGATCTCATCGGTGTATTCGGGCAGCTCTATGCGCTCGATTTCCTGTTCGCCGGTGGAGTCGAACAGGCACAGCTCGACCTTGGTGGCGTTGGCCGAGAAGAGGGCGAAGTTGACCCCAAGGCCATCCCAGGTGGCGCCGAGGGGGAAGGGCATGCCTTCGCGGATGCGCGATGGTGCGACCGAGCGGGTTTTCTTTGGGGTGCGGGGGCTCATGACGATCCTCGAGTGGCCGTGATGGAAGGGGAATCGGGCTGTCCTGCATGGGCCTCTTCGCGGGTAAACCCGCTCCTACAGGTTCATCACAGGTGCATGCAGGAGCGGGTTTACCCGCGAAGAGGCCAGGACAGGTTTAACTGGCAGTAGGCTTTTTCACCGCCCGGGGCTTTTTCGCTGCAGCGGGTTTAACCCCCGGCAGGGCAGCCGCCTTGGGTTCGGCAGGCGCCTTCGGCTTGGCCGCTGCTTTCTTGCGCGGGGCTGCCTTGGGCGCCAGCGCTTCGGCCTCGGCCAGCTTGCGGGCCATTTCCCAGTGGCGTTCTTCCTCCCCTACGGGCTTACCTTCGGATTCCCAGATCTGGTAGGCAAATTCGCGAATACGCTTTTCATCGACACTCATCATGACGCTCCTGATGCTCAAGATTTTTGTATCAACACATTGACCGGAAACTCCGCCAGCACGGCGCTCAACGGCAACTCCTTTGAAGAGCTGACCGCCGCACAAGCGAAAAGTCCCGTCGAGTTGGCAGGTGACAAGGCAAACGGCAATACCAGCCGGGTGTCGTCCCAGTTCTGCGCCGGGATCAACGGTGTAGCGGCACCTCCGAGCAGGCTGCTGGCCAGGCGGGGGGCGACGACGATGGCGTGCTCGCCTTCCCCCAGGCGAGCAAAGGCAATGACCTTGTCAGCGTGCCGGCCCTGTACGGTCAGTGGCAGGTAGGCACCGCGGCGGAACAGCTCGGCATGGGCCTGGCGGCAGTCCAGCACGCGGGCGATCAAGGCCTGCTTGACACGGCCGTCACGCCATTGCGCCAGCAGCTCGGCTGCCGGCGTGTCGTCCAGCGTGCGACGCCTCGAAGCGTAGTCCACGGCGCGGCGGTTGTCCGGGTCGACCAGGCTGAAGTCCCAGTATTCGTTACCTTGGTACAGGTCGGGCACACCGGGTGTGGTCATGCGCAACAGGGCCTGGACCAAGCCATTGAGTGCGCCGGGGCAGGCCAGCAGCTGCGCCGCGTCGGCCAGTGACTTGCGCAGTTGCTGGTTCTCGCTGTCCAGCAGCAGGCCGTCGAGGTAATGAGCACAGGCGCCTTCGTAGGCCTCGTTCGGTGCACTCCAGCTACTGCGCAGCTTGCCCTCGCGCAGGGCCTTCTGCTGCCACTGGCGAACACGCTCGGCGTATTGGCGCAGGGCATTGTCGTCGTTCAGGTCGAGGTCCAACGGCCAACTGCCGAGCAGGGTTTGTAGCAGCATCAACTCGTCGCCGGGGCTGGGTGCCAGCCCGTCGTCCAACTGCGCGCGCAGGGGGGCGGCCAGCTCACGCCAGTGCTCCACCCGGCTGGCCAGCCACGTGCCGCGCTCGCTGAGTACAGCCAGGCGTGCCCGCGTGTCTTCGCCGCGCTTGTGGTCGTGGGTGGCGGTGGTCAGCAGGTTGTCGGGGAAATCGCGCAGGCGCCGCTGGGCCTCGTTGTGGAAATGCATGGTCGGGGCGCTGAAGCGCTCGGCCTCGAAACCCACGTCGTTACGCGACAGCAGCCGCGCGCTGCGGTAGAAGGCGGTGTCTTCCACGGCTTTGGCGGCGCTGGGCGCTGTCAGTTGCTGGAAGCGCACGCAGGCGTGGCGCAGTTGCTTGCGGGCGCGCCCCGGTGGTAGATGCCGCCAGGCTTGCCCGCCCAGCCACCGTTCAAGTTGGTCCAGTAGCGGCCAGTCAGCTTCGGCAAGGTCTTGCCGTGCGTTGGTCAGGGCCTGCTGGAAGAACGTTTCGTCCTGCGCCGGGCGCCCGCAGGCATTGAAGTAGGTTCGGTAAACCGGGTAATGCGCCACCAACGCCTGCAAGGCCCGGCGAATCGCGCCCAGGGTCAGGTCACGGGTCATCAGGTCGTTGCGCGCGACCTGCAACAGTGCCTGGGCCACCGATTCGCAGTCACCGGCCAGGCTGGCGTTGAGCACCAGGTGACGGGCCTGGCGCACTTCTTCGGTGAACGCCGGGCGCTCGCTGACGTTGCTCCACAGTTCGCTCAGCGGCGCTTCGCCGGCCGGATCATGCTGCAGCAGCGACACCTGGTTCATGAACTCGTAGCCAGTGGTGCCGTCGGTAAGCCAGTCGCGGTGCAGGTGCTCGTCGGCACCCAGGATCTTTTCCACGTACAGAGGGAAGTGCTCCAGCCCTGCATCCAGCGGCCGCCGCGCCAGCAGGCTATCAACCCGCCGGCGCAGTTTGCGGCAGTAGCCACGCGGGTCGGCAAGGCCGTCTATATGGTCGATGCGCAGGCCGTCCACCAGGCCGCGTTCGATGAGTTCGAACAGCTTGGCATGGGTGGCTTCGAACACCACGGCGCGCTCCACGCGCAGGCCGCCCAATTCGTTGATGTCGAAGAAGCGCCGCCAGTTGATGTCGTCGGCGGCGGTGCGCCAGCTGGCCAGGCGGTAAGTCTGGCGCTCCAGCAGCAGGTGCAGGCGCTTGAAACCGGCCTCGCTGCGGCTGTCGAAGGCCACCAGGGCCGATTCGAGGTCGGCACCTTCGCGCACCAGACGTGCCAGTTCGGCTTGTAGCGGTAGGCTATCGGCCAGCGGGGTGGCCGAGTCGCCCAAAGCAGTGAAACGTTCGGCCAGAGCCTTAAGCGCAGGCTCTGGGCTGAGCGCGAGAATCCAGCCGTAATCGACCGGGCAGATCGGGAAACGATGCGCGTAGTGGGCCACTTGCAGCAGCCCCTGCTGTTTGTCGAACTGCAGCGGTATTTCACCATTCTTGAGCGCCACGCCGTAGTCGCTGCCAAGGAACGGCAACAGCAGTTGCCCGGCCAGCAGCGGGTCGCTGGAGTGCCACTGGATGTCGAAGAACTCGGCATACGGGCTGCGCCGTCCCCAGGCCAGCAGGCTTTGCCACCAGGGGTTGTCGGCACCGCCCACGGCCATGTGGTTGGACACCGTGTCGAGGATCAGCCCCATGCCATGCTGGCGCAGGGCGGCGACCAGGCGCTCCAGCGCGGCCTCGCCGCCCAGCTCCGGGTTGACGCAGGTAGGATCGACCACGTCGTAGCCATGGCGCGAGCCAGCGCGGGCCTTGAGGATGGGCGAGGCATACAGGTGGCTGATGCCCAGCTGGGCGAAATATGGCACCAGCGGTACGGCGTGATCGAGGGTGAAGTCGCTGTGAAATTGCAGGCGCAGGGTCGCGGTCAGTGGCTTCATCGGTCGCGCTCCCACGCCTGTTCACGGGCCTGGGCCAGCAGCTCCAGGCGCCGTGCGGCATCCTCGTCGTCGAGCAGTTCGCGTACGGGGCGGGCAAAGCGCCGCCGCCAGTTGGGATGGCCATTGGTGGTGCCCGGCAGGTTGGGTTGCTCGTCGCAGCCCAGCAGGTCTTCCAGTGGAACCAGCACCAGCGGCGCACGGGTATGGCCAACGAAGCGGATGGCCGCATCGATCAGCGCGTCGTTGTCCTTCAGTTCGCCGTAGTTGGCCTCCAGGATGCGGCGCAGGCCTTCGCGTTCTTTCTGACGCTCGTGTCGCCAGTGCAATTCGGCAGCAGCATCAATCAGTTGCAAACGGTGTCTCCAGTCGATGTCGCGGTTTGCCAGCCAGCCTGCCAGTGGCGCCAGGTCGTGGGTGCCGGTTGTGGCCAGGGCATTGTCTGGCCAGTCGAGAATTGGCTTGAACTGGCCCGGCTGGGTCTGCTCGAAGGGCAGCACGCGCATGCCCAGCACCGCTTTCTCGGCCAGCTTTTCGCGCAGGCTGTCGGGCACGGTGCCCAGGTCTTCGCCGAGGATGATCGCCTGGTGACGCACCGACTCCAGCGCCAGCAGGCGCAACAGGTCGTCTAGCGGGTAGTCGAGGTAGGCGCCCTCGCTGGGTTTGGCCCCCTGCGGGATCAGCCATAGCCGGCGCAGGCCCATCACATGGTCGATGCGCAGGCCGCCAGCGTGGGCGAGGTTGGCCCGAAGCATCTCGATGAAGGCGCGATAGCCATTGCGCTTGAGGCCCTCGGGCGAGAAGGCGCAAATGCCCCAATCCTGCCCGACGTGGTTGAGGATGTCGGGCGGCGCACCCACGCTCAGGCCGGCCAGCAGTTCGTCCTGGCGGCTCCAGGCCTGGCTGCCGGCACCGTCGGCACCCACCGCCAGGTCGGCGATCAGGCCCACGGCCATGCCGTTGCTGCGGGCCGCTTCGTGGGCACGTTGCAGGCCACGTTCGGTCAGCCACTGGCAGAACGCGTGGAACTCGACCTTGGCCGGGTAGGCATTGGCTAAAGCCTCCACTTCCGGGTGGTAGGGGTCATGCCAGGCTTTGGGCCAGTTGCGCCAGTCGGCACCGAGGCCGTGCTCCACCGCCTGGGCCTGCAGCACCTCGAAGCGGCAGTGGTGCTCCAGGGTCTGGCCGCCGGCTTCGCGGAAGCTGTCAAAATCTGTGCGTAGCGGGTGATCGCCTTGGCTGAAGCCTTGGTAAAGCGCTTCAAGCAAGCGTAGCCGGGCGCTGGCGGCGCGTGGCCAGTCGACCAGAGGGCGCTGCTCTAGCTCTTCGAGTTGTTGCTCCAGCCCGCAGGCTTCGACGGCCATGCGCACCTCCCGTTCACCCAGCAGGGCCGCGGGGCTGGTGTACAGGGTGTTGAGCAGCAGGCGACTGGAAGGTGAGTAGGGGCTGTAGTGTTCCTGGTCGATGGCCGACAGGGCGTGAATCGGGCTGATAGCCAAGGCATCGGCGCCGCGCTCGGCGGCCGAGCGGGCCAACTGCTCCAGCGCCAGGCAGTCGCCGAAGCCACCATCGCCGGGGCGGCGCAGGCTGTACAGCTGCACTGCCAGGCCCCAGCAGCGTGGTGGCGGCTGTTGCACCTTGTCTTCCAGGCTGTGGCAGCGTGTTGGCGCCACCGCCACGGTGAAGCGGCGGCTGTCGATTTCCACCTGGTGATAGCCGATGGGCAGCTCGCCGGGCAGGCGCGCCTGGTCATCGAGGCTGAGGGTGACCGAGGTGTGATCTTCCAGGGTGCAGTGGGCCACGCTGGCGGCACTGAAGTAGCGCGACAGCGCCAGCGGCTGGCCTAGGTCGGCGGTCAGCAAGGGCGGCAGGTGTTCGCTGTCTTCGGCGGTTTCCACCGCACGCAGGCTGGCGGCAACGGCCGCGTCATCGCCGGCCGGGTGGCCAAGGCCTTCGAGGATGCTGCGCAGCACGTCGTCGCTGACACGCTGGGGCCTGGCATTGGCGTCAATCCAGTCGCGGCTCAGCCCGACGCTGGTTGCCAGACGGTGCAAGGCGGTTTCGCTCATGGGCGCTCCAGGGCAGGGGGAAGCAGGCTGACCACGCAGCTGTAGGCAGCCAGGTGGGTATCCGGGTGGCGGGTGTCGCTGCTGTCGAACAGCCGTGTGGATGGCGCGGGCAGTTCGACCGCCTGCGGGGTGTCGGCCAGGTTCAGGTCGATGCGCAGTGTGTTGCCATTGCCCAGCCGCCAGCGCGCGGTCAGCGCTTTGTCTGCGTGCACCTCGGCGCCCAGCGCACGGCTGCCGGGCAAGTGCGGGATGACGTGGCGGCGGCGCAGGTCGAGCAGTTGCTGGTAAAGGCCGTGCCAGCCGGCGATCACCGCCTTGTTCTGCGGGCGTGAAGAGGCGAAGGTCTGTTCGGCGTTGGGGTCGGGAATGTGCTCACGCTGCTTGGGGTCGGCGAACGCGGCGAAGTGGGCGAACTCGCCACGACGGCCTTCGCGGACGGCGTCGGCCAACGCGTCATGGAAGTCGGTAAAAAACAGGAACGGCTGGCAGCTGCCGGCTTCGTCGCCCATGAACAGCAGCGGAATCATGGGTGTCAGCAGCAACAGGCCGGTGGCTGCACGCAAGGCTGGCACGGGGCACAGCCGGGTCAGGCGCTCACCCAGCGCGCGGTTGCCGATCTGGTCGTGGTTCTGCAGGAACAACACGAAGGCGCTGGGCGGCAAATGCCCGCTGGGTTCGCCGCGTGGTTTGCCATGCCGGTTGGCCTGGCCCTGGAACACGAAACCTTCGCCAAGGCACCGTGCCAGTTGATCGATGGGGCGATGCTGGTAGTCGGCATAGTAACCTTCGGTTTCACCGGTCAGCAGCACGTGCAGGGCATTGTGGCCGTCATCGTTCCACTGGGCGTCGTAACCCTGTTCCAGCAGGCCCGCCTGGTTGTGCTCGTTCTCCAGCACGAGCCACACGTGCCGGCCCGGTTCTACGGCGGCGCGCACCCGTTGGGCCAGCTCGATCAGGAAGTCGGGCTGGTCGATGGCATGCACGGCATCCAGGCGCAGGCCGTCGCAGCGGTAGTCGCACAGCCACATCAGGGCGTTCTGGATAAAGTACTCGCGCACCTGCGGGCGGCGAAAGTCGATGGCCGCGCCCCAGGGTGTCTGCCGGTCTTCACGGAAGAAAGGGCTGGCGTAATGGTGCAGGTAATTGCCGTCGGGTCCGAAGTGGTTGTACACCACATCGACCAGCACCATCAGCCCGTGGCCGTGGGCCTGGTCGACCAGTGCGCACAGCTGCTCGGGGCGGCCGTAGGTATTCTGTGGGGCGTATGGCAGTACGCCGTCGTAGCCCCAGTTGCGTTCTCCGGGAAACTGCCCCAGCGGCATCAGCTCGATCGCGCTGATGCCCAGTTCGGCCAGACGCGGCAGTTCCCGGGCAACCCCGGCGTAACCCCCGAGCAGGCCGACATGCACCTCCTGGATCACGGCCTCATGCCAAGGCCGGCCTTGCCACGGGTGTTGCCAGGCGTAACCGGCCACATCCACTACCTGGCTTGGCCCGTGTACGCCGTCAGGCTGATAGCGCGAGGCAGGGTCGGCCACCTGCAGCTCACCGTCGATACGGTAGTGGTAACGGTCACCGGCCTGGCATGGCGCCACGCCGCTGTACCAACCCTCATCATCCGGCAGCAGTTCGATGGCCGGCTGCCGCTCCAGTTCTACGCTCACGCTGCGCGCATCCGGCGCCCAGAGGGCGAAGCGCGCCGACGTGGCGTCCAGCAAGTGTGCGCCATGTCTGTGCATCTTCCGACCCCCGCTCAGTAGTGGCTCAGTTGTGTCTGCTTGACCAGGTCCTCGTACAGGCGGGCATAGGGTTCAACCGCCTGGCACCAGTTGAACGGTTGGGTCATCGACAGGCAGCGCATGGCGTTCAGCAGGTCCTTCTTGCCGTAAACGTAGAAGGCGCGGCTGAGTGCCTCGCGGTAGCTCTCGACGGTGGACTCGTTGAACAGGAAGCCCGTCACCCCGCACTCGATGGTGTCGGCCAGGCCACCGGTATTGCGTGCCACCGGCAGCGAGCCGAAGCGTTGTGCGTACATCTGGCTGAGGCCACACGGCTCGTAGCGCGACGGCATCAGCAGGAAATCGCTGCCGGCGAACATGCGGCGGGCATCGGTTTCATTGAAGCCGATACGCACACCGATGCGGCCCGGGTGACGCAGTGCCAGCTCGCGCATGGCCTGTTCCTCTTCCGGCTCGCCGCGGCCGATGATCGCGATCTGCCCGCCTTGCTCGACGATGTAGTCGGCCACCCCCAGGGTCAGGTCCAGGCCCTTTTGATAGACCAGCCGCGACACTACGGCGAATAGTGGGCCTTCGGAATCTTCCAGGCCGAACAGCTCGCGCACCTCCTGGGTGTTACGCGCTTTGCCCTCCCAGTCATTGATGCTGAAGTTGTGTTGCAGGTGCTTGTCGGTAGCCGAGTCCCAGCTTTCGTCGATGCCGTTGGGAATGCCACCGAGCAGGCCTTGCTGGGCCTTGCTGGCGAGGAAACCGTCCAGACCGCAGCCGAATTCCGGGGTGGTGATTTCCCGGGCATAGGTGGCGCTGACTGTGGTGATGTGGCTGGAGTAGGCCAGGCCGGCCTTGAGGAACGACAGCTTGCCGTAGAACTCCATGCCTTCTTGCTGCATGGCATGTTCGGGTATCGCCAGCTCCGGGCTGCAGCCGCGGCTGTACACACCTTGGTACGCCAGGTTGTGGATGGTGAATAGCGTGGGCGTATTCAGGCCGCGCCAGTGCATGTAGGCCGGGGCCAGGCCGGCGGGCCAGTCATGCGCGTGCACGACTTCCGGCGTCCAGTGGATCTTGCCTTCGCCGGCAGCGATTTCTGCGGCAGCGAGGCCCAGGCGGGCGAAGCGGATGTGGTTGTCGGGCCAGTCGCGGCCATTGTTGGCACCATAGGGTGTGCCGTCGCGCTGGTACAGTTCGGGGCAGATCAACACATAGATGACCAGGCCGTCGGCCATGTCCATGCGCCCGATCTTGCATGGCGGCAGGGCCGCATGCCCGCCCAGTTCACCCACGATATGTATAGGGTTATCGCTTTCCATCACCTGGCGGTAGCCGGGGATGAGGACCCGCACATCGTGCAGGTGCGCCAGGGCACGGGGCAGGGCCGCGGACACGTCACCCAGGCCACCGGTTTTCACCAGGTCGGCGATTTCCGAGGTCACGAACAGAATCTTGCGCATGTTCGGGTTGTGCTGGCGCTGGGCGCCGGGTGCCTTGCCTGTCGTGGCGAAGTCCGGGGTGAGCGGCTCGCGGTTATCCGGTTTGAAAGCGTCTACGTGAGGCTCGACAGCGGCACTGATCATACTTCTCTCCGTCCCTATGCTTGGTCGGGTGCTGGCACCCGTGGCGATGTTTCGTGCTGGTTCTCTCTAGTTTGAATCTGCTTAGTGCGTTCCATGCCCCAGGGTCGTGCGCGCAGGCACTACGCGATCAGCATTCCGGCCGAAGGCGCTTGGACTGGTTGTGGTGTGTGGGCCGAGGATCGGGAATAGCCCAATGCGTCTGGCCTACTTATGTTCATGACCTGCCGGGTTTCCTGAAAGTTCGACTTTTTTGGGGTCACTCTTCCGTTGAGCAAATGGCGGGCCGAAAACCGAGTGTAGGAGAGAAAGTGCTAAAAAGGTGACCCACTGGTCACTATTGTTATGTGCGCAATAGACGCAAACGTTGGCGTTTGTGAGGGGTTGTGAAAAGGGGTGGGCGAGTGTGGGGCAGAGGGGTTTCGAGCTGCGCCAAATTGTGGCTCGTTACGCGCCATGCACCTTTTGGGTGCGTAAGCGTAAGCATGGCTTTAGGCTGCGAAGAGGCGGGTATGGGCGCAGGATTCTGCTTCAGTGCAGGCCCTTTTGGGCACAAAGCCGCTTCGGTTGCCCGATAGGGTTCAAAGACGGCGACTGGATTCAGGATCGGGTGGGAGCCATGCAGCTCCCACAGGCAGCAAGGGAATCGATCAGAGGCTGACAGCTTTATCGCCAGCGCGCTGTTGCGCCAGCAGCAAGTTCAACTGGGCGACCTGCTGACGCAGCTGGTCACGTTCGTCCTTCAGTTTACGCAGCTCATCACGGCGCACGGAGACATAGAGGGTCTGGGGTGGGGTTGCTGGCATCAATGTACCCATGAGCACACCTCGCGGTTTTGGCTGGTGACAAGTCAAAGCGTAGACGCTTCACGCGGGGCGCATTCTGAATTCTTTCACCGGGCTTGGGAACTTTTTTGTTTATTGTGGTCTTGCCGTTCGTCGCTGAACCCTCGGGCGGCATGCTGGACTAATCTGAAAAGCTGGACTGTCGTCATCCATTTCGAAAAGGGAGCATTGGCTCATGCAACTGGGAATCATCGGGCTGGGCCGTATGGGCGGGAATATCGCAAGGCGCCTGATGCGCGCCGGTCACCGCACCGTGGTGCACGACCGCAACCGTGAAGCCATCACCGGCCTGGAAGGCGAAGGCGCCCAGGGCGCGCATGACCTCGGTGCACTGGTACAAAAGCTGAAAGCGCCGCGCGCGGTATGGGTGATGCTGCCGGCTGGGGACGCCACCGAGCAGACCATCGCCCAGCTGGCCGAAATGCTGGAGCCGGGCGATGCGATCATCGACGGCGGCAACACCTTCTACAAGGACGACATGCGCCGCGCCGCCGAACTGGCCAAGCGCGGCCTGCATTACCTGGACGTCGGGACTTCCGGCGGCGTGTGGGGCCTGGACCGCGGCTACTGCATGATGATCGGCGGCGAAAAGGACGTGTTCGAGCGCCTTGAACCGCTGTTCAAGGCGCTGGCGCCGGGCGTGGGCGACATCCCGCGTACCCATGGCCGCAACGGCGAGCATCAGCGTGCCGAGCACGGCTACATCCATGCCGGCCCACCGGGCGCCGGGCACTACGTGAAAATGGTGCATAACGGCATCGAGTACGGCCTGATGCAGGCCTATGCCGAAGGCTTCGACCTGCTGCGCAGCAAAGGCGGCAACGAGCTGCCCGAAGACCAGCGCTTCGACCTGAACGTGGCCGAAATTGCCGAAGTGTGGCGACGCGGCAGCGTGGTGACCTCGTGGCTGCTCGACCTCACCGCCGATGCGCTGGTGGCCGACCCTCAGCTGTCGCAATTCAGTGGCTCGGTGTCCGACAGTGGCGAAGGCCGCTGGACCATCGACGCCGCCGTCGAGCAGGCGGTGCCGGTGCCGGTGTTGTCCAGCGCACTGTTCGCGCGCTTCCGTTCGCGCCAGCAACAGGGCACCTACGGTGACAAGATCCTCTCGGCAATGCGCCTGGGCTTCGGTGGCCACGTCGAGAAGAAAGGCGAATGACTAAACAGACCCTTGCGGCCGCCCCCCCTTGTACCCTGTTCCTGTTCGGCGCCAATGGCGACCTGGTCAAGCGCCTGCTGATGCCCGCGCTTTACAACCTCAGCCGCGACGGTTTGCTGGACCGTAACCTGCGCATCGTCGGCGTTGACCATAACCCGGCCAGCGCCGAAGAATTCGTCGCGCGCCTGCACGCGTTCATGGTCGAGCGTGACAAAGGAAGCGAGGGCAGCGCCAAGTGCCTGGACGAGAAGCTATGGGCCCGCCTGGCCAAGCGCCTGGATTACCAGACGGGCGACTTTCTCGATCCGGCCACCTACCAGGCCCTGGCCAGGCGCATCGACAAGACCAGCCACGGCAATGCCATCTTCTATCTGGCCACGTCACCACGCTTCTTCCCCGAGGTGGCGCAGCGCCTGGGGCAGGCCGGCCTGTTGGACGAGTCTGCCGGCGGCTTTCGCCGGGTGGTGGTTGAAAAACCGTTCGGCACCGATCTGGCCAGCGCCGAGGCGCTCAACGCCTGCCTGCTGAAGGTGATGGGCGAGCGGCAGATCTACCGCATTGACCATTACCTGGGCAAAGAGACGGTGCAGAATATTCTGGTCAGCCGCTTTTCCAACGGCTTGTTCGAATCGTTCTGGAACAACCACTATATCGACCACGTGCAGATCACCGCAGCGGAAACTGTCGGTGTCGAGACCCGTGGTGCCTTCTATGACAGCACCGGCGCCCTGCGCGACATGGTGCCCAACCACCTGTTCCAGTTGCTGGCGATGGTGGCCATGGAGCCGCCGGCCGCGTTCGGCGCCGATGCGGTGCGCGGTGAAAAGGCCAAGGTGGTCGGCGCTATCCGCCCATGGTCGGCAAAAATGGCCCTGAAGAATTCCGTACGAGGCCAGTACAGCGCCGGCAAGCAGGGGCGCAAGCCGTTGCCAGGCTACCGTCAGGAGGCCAACGTCGCGCCGGACAGCCAGACCGAGACCTACGTGGCGCTGAAAGTGATGATCGACAACTGGCGCTGGGCCGGCGTGCCGTTCTACCTGCGCACTGGCAAGCGGATGAGCGTGCGTGACACCGAGATTGCCATCTGCTTCAAGCCCGCACCGTATGCGCAGTTTCGCGAGTCGGAGCTGGAACGGCCCAAACCCAACTACCTGAAAATCCAGATCCAGCCCAATGAGGGCATGTGGTTCGACCTGCAAGCCAAACGGCCCGGGCCAGAGCTGGTGATGGAGAATGTCGAGTTGGGTTTTGCCTACAAGGACTTCTTCAAGATGACCCCGGCCACTGGCTACGAGACGCTGATCTATGACTGCCTGACCGGTGACCAGACCCTGTTCCAGCGGGCTGACAACATCGAAAACGGCTGGCGAGCGGTGCAACCGTTTCTCGATGCCTGGGCCCAGGGTGGCGAAGTGCATGAGTACTCGGCTGGCGAAGACGGGCCTGAGGCCGGCAATGAATTGCTGACCCGCGACAAGCGGGAGTGGCACCGGTTGGGGTGAGAGGTTTGCAAGCCTGTGCTGGCCCTTTCGCGGGCAAGCACAGGCAACCACACAAAGGAGACTCGATGCCTGCCCAAATCGAAGACTACGCCCTGCTGGGCAACTGCCGCAGTGCGGCGCTGGTCAGCCGCGATGGTGCGCTGGACTGGCTGTGCCTGCCACGCTTCGACGCCCCCGCCGTGTTCGCGGCCCTGCTGGGCAACGAAGAAAATGGCCGCTGGCGCCTGGCCCCTTGCGACCCGGTAACGCACAGTAGCCGCCAATACCTGGGCGACACCCTGGTGCTGGAAACCACCTGGGTCACTGCCAGCGGTCGTGCCAGGGTGCTCGACTTCATGCCCCTGGGCGAAGTCAATTCGGTGGTGCGCATCGTCGAAGGCTTGTCTGGCGAAACCCATTTCGAAATGGACCTGGTCATGCGCTTCGACTACGGCCGCAGCGTGCCCTGGGTGGAACGACTGGACCCACTGACCCTCAGCGCCGTCGCCGGCCCTGACCGATTGATCCTGTGCAGCACCGTGCCCCCGCAAGCCCGCGACCACCATACCGGCTGCCGCTTTCGCGTCAGCACGGGCCAGCGCCAGGTCTTCAGCCTGCGTCACCAGCCCTCGCACTTGCCGGTGCAGCCTGACTGCAACATCGACCAAGCCCTGGCAAACACTTGCGAGCAATGGCAGGCCTTCGCCGACCGCTGCCCGCAGGTAGGACCGTATACCGCCCTGGTGCGCCGCTCGCTGCTCACCCTCAAGGCCATGACCTACGCTCCCACCGGCGGTATTGTCGCTGCCGTCACCACGTCGCTGCCCGAGCGTGTGGGCGGCGAGCGCAACTGGGACTACCGCTTCTGTTGGCTGCGCGACGCGACCATGACCCTGCTGGCCTTCATGAACCTTGGCTATTTCGACGAGGCACAGGCCTGGCGCGAGTGGCTGCTGCGCTCGGTGGCCGGCAACCCCGAGCAGATGCAGATCATGTATGGCCTGGCTGGCGAGCGTGACCTGCAGGAGTACACCTTGCCGTGGTTGGCCGGTTATGAGCATTCGCAGCCGGTGCGGGTGGGCAACGCCGCCTCGGCGCAGACGCAACTGGACATCTATGGCGAACTGGCCGATGCGATGACCCAGGCGATCAAGGGCGGATTGCCCCGTCACCCGCGCAGCGCCGCCATTTCGCGCTTGATATTGCCTTATGTCGAACGTATCTGGCGCGAGCCGGACGAAGGCATCTGGGAAGTGCGTGGCGGCCGGCAGCAGTTCGTGCACTCCAAGGTGATGGCCTGGGTCGCCTTCGACCGCGCCGCAGGGCTGGCCGACACCACGGAAGAAGGCCGTGAGCGCGGGCAGCATTATCGCCAGGTGGCTGACGAAATTCACCACGACGTGTGCGAGCACGGACTGGACCCCAGCGGCCGGTTTTTCGTCCAGGCCTATGGTTCGACCGAAATGGACGCCAGCCTGTTGCAGATCGCCCTGACCGGCTTCCTGCCGGCGAATGACCCACGCTTCATGCGCACCCTGGAACAGATCGAACAGCGTCTGATGAAGAACGGCCTGCTGCTGCGCTATGACAGTGACAGCTGCAGCGACGGCCTGACGCCGGGAGAGGGCACCTTCCTGGTGTGTTCGTTCTGGCTGGCTGACGTTTATGTATTGCTGGGGCGCCAGGCCAAAGCCGAAGCGCTGTACCAACACCTGACCGGCCTGTGCAACGACCTCGGCCTGCTGGCCGAACAGTACGACCCGGCCGGCCAGCGCATGCTCGGCAACTTCCCCCAGGCCTTCAGCCAGATAGGCATCATCAACACCGCGCTGAATCTGCACCGCGCACAGTGCCCGGCACGCGACCGGGCGCGTTGTGGGTAGCGAATGAGTAGGGCGACTGCCTTGACCGGAGTAGACTAGGCCAAACCCTTTCGGCACGGAGCATACATGGGCATTCGCGGTACTGACCGGCAGATCGACAACATCGAGTTCAATGTCAGCGACATCTCACGGAGCAAGGCCTTCTATGGCAGTGTATTCGGCTGGGCTTTCACCGACTACGGGCCGACCTACACCGAGTTCAGCGATGGCCGGTTGACGGGCGGCTTCACCACGGGTGAGCCGGTGCGCCCGGGCGGCCCGCTGGTCATCCTGTACGCCGACGACCTGGAGGCCACGCAGCGCCGGATCGAAGCTGCCGGGGCGAAAATCAGCCGGGCGTCCTTTGCCTTTCCCGGCGGGCGGCGCTTTCATTTCATCGACCCGGACGGTTATGAGCTGGCGGTGTGGACGGCGCAAGCCTGATGGCCAATCACAAGATCGAAATCCGCCGACGCAATATCGAAAAAATTCTGCAAGCGGCGGAAAAGGTGTTTGCCGAGAAGGGCTACGGCGCCACCTCCATGGGGGATATCGCCGAGCAGGCTGAGCTGCCACGCTCCAACCTGCATTATTACTTCAGCACCAAGGACGAGCTGTTCCGCGCGGTACTGCAGGACCTGCTGGATGTGTGGAAGCAGGACGCCCTTTGCTTCGAGAACTTCGACGACCCGCGTGTGGTGCTGACCAGCTACATTCGGGCGAAGATGGGCCATTCGCGCTCGCGGCCGCTGGGCTCGAAAATCTGGGCCGAAGAGATGCTGCACGGGGCGCCGGTGCTGGGGGTTAACCTCGACGAAAGCCTGGTGCCCTGGGCGAAGATGAAAGAGGCCAAGATCCGCTGTTGGGTGGAAGAGGGGCGCATCCTGCCGGTGGAGCCGTCGGCGCTGTTGTACATGATCTGGGCGTCTACCCAGCACTATGCTGACTTTGGTTACCAGGTGCAGTTGCTCAACGGCGGCGAGGTGCTGTCGGACATGGCCTTCGAGAATGCGGTGCAGACGGTGACCAGCGTGATCTTGCGGGGGATCGGGCTGGCGCCGTGAACCGGCGATGGAGGCCGCTGCGCGGCATTCGCGGGCTTGCCCGCTCCCACAGGTTCTGCGCTGTCCTCAGAAACGGCGCAGTCCTGTGGGAGCGGGCAAGCCCGCGAAGGGCTGCATGGCAGCCCCCATTGCTTCAACTGGCCTCGCGGTACGGGTTACGCGGATCCTGCGTCCAGTTCAGGTACGGCTTGCCGGTATCCTGTGCCTCCATTTCGATGCAGTTTTCCACCGGGCAGGTGATCTGGCACAGGTTGCAGCCTACGCATTCCTCTTCGATCACACTGTAGGCATGCGTGCCGTCAGGCTTCAGCGTGCTGGCAATCGCCTGGTGCGAGGTGTCCTCGCACGCAATGTGGCAGCGCCCGCAGCCAATGCACGCCTCCTGGTCAATATGCGCTACCGATTTATAGTTGATGTCCAGGTATTTCCAGTCGGTGGTATGCCCCACCGCCTGCCCGCGGAACGCTTCGATAGTGGCATGCCCATGCTGGTACATCCAGCGTGCCAGGCCGTCCTGCATGTCCTCGACGATACGGAAGCCATGCAGCATCGCCGCTGTGCACACCTGCACGGCGCCACTGCCCAGGGCCATGAACTCGGCGGCGTCACGCCAGTTGCCGATGCCGCCAATGCCACAAATCGGCAAGCCCCGCGTTTCCGGGTCGCGGGCGATTTCCGCCACCATGTTCAAGGCAATCGGCTTCACTGCCGAACCGCAGTAACCGCCATGGGTACTCTGGTCCCCGACAATCGGGTGGGCCACCATGCGGTCCAGGTCGACGCTGGTGATGGAGTTGATGGTATTGATCAACGACACGGCATCGGCCCCGCCTCGGTGCGCGGCGCGGGCCGACTGGCGGATATCGGTGATGTTCGGCGTAAGCTTCACGATCACCGGCAGCGAGCAGTACGTCTTGCACCAGCGGGTGACCATTTCCACATATTCCGGCACCTGGCCGACGGCTGCCCCCATGCCGCGCTCCGGCATACCGTGTGGGCAACCGAAGTTCAGCTCGATGCCATCGGCCCCCGTGGCTTCCACCAGCGGCAGGATGAACTTCCACGATTCCTCTATGCACGGCACCATCAGCGACACGATCAATGCGCGGTCGGGCCAGTCCTTCTTCACCTGGGTGATCTCGCGCAGGTTGATTTCCAGGGAGCGGTCGGTGATCAACTCGATATTGTTGATCCCCTGTACCTGACGGTTGGGGCCATAGTGCGCCGAGTAGCGCGACGACACGTTGACCGCCGCAGGGTCTTCGCCCAGGGTCTTCCAGACCACGCCGCCCCAGCCGGCCTCGAAGGCGCGGACCACGTTGTAGGCCTTGTCGGTTGGCGGTGCGGAGGCCAGCCAGAAGGGGTTGGGTGCCTTGATGCCGGCAAATACGATAGACAAGTCGGCCATTTACGCTGCCTCCACGTTGAGCATGAGTTGGGCATGGATGGCTTCGGCGGCCAGCTTGCCGTGTTGCACGGCCTGCACGGTAAGGTCCTGCCCCAGCGCGGTGCAGTCGCCGCCTGCGTACACGCCCGGCAGGCTGGTCTGCAGGTTTTCGTCCACGCGGATGCGCTCACCCTCGCGGGCCAGTTGCGCAGCCACCGGGTCGCCGAGGCTGGCATCGTCAAAGCGTTGGCCAATGGCCTTGAAAATGGCGTCCGCAGCCAGCTCGAAGGTTTCGCCGGTATCGCGCAGGCGGCCTTCCGCCAGCTCGGTGCGGGCAAAGCGCATGCCGCGGACCTTGCCGGCGTCATCCAGCAGCACGGCATCAGGGCGGGCCCAGGTGTGCAGGCGTACCTGGTTGGCCTTGGCAATGTCCTGCTCGTGGCCGGTCGCGCCCATGTCGGCGTGGCCACGGCGATAAACCAGGTTGACGTCGCGGGCACCCAGACGGCTCATCTGCACGGCCATGTCGATGGCCGTGTTGCCAGCACCGATCACCAGGCAGCGGTCGGCCAACGGTAGCTGGCTCAGGTCATCGGCCTGGCGTAGCTCGCGGATGTATTCGGTGGCGGCGACCACACCGGGGGCTTCCTCGTCGGGCAGCCCTAGCTGGCGCACGGCATTCAGGCCGAGGCCCAGGAACACCGCGTCGTACTGATCGCGCAGTTCGCCCAGGCTAAGGTTGCCACCCAGGCGCTGGCCATGGCGGACTTCGATGCCGCCAATGCCCAACAAGAAATCCACTTCACGCTGGGCATAGTCGTCTACCAGCTTGTAGCGGGCGATGCCGTACTCGTTGAGGCCACCGGCTTTGTCGCAGGCCTCGAACACCACCACGTCATGGCCGTGCATGGCCAGGCGGTGGGCGCAGGACAGCCCTGCCGGGCCGGCGCCCACCACGGCGATACGCTTGCCGGTGGCTGCCGAGCGCTTGAACGGGTGTGCGCTGAACTGGGCGTTGTCCAGGGCGTAACGCTGCAGCTGGCCGATCAGCACCGGCGCGCATTCCTGGGCGTTGTTGCGCACGCAGGCTTGCTGGCAGAGGATTTCGGTGGGGCACACGCGGGCGCAACTACCGCCCAGAATGTTGGCCGAAAGAATGCGCTCGGCGGCGCCTTGCAGGTTTTCGTCACTGATGCGGTGTATGAACGAGGGGATGTCAATTTCGCTGGGGCAAGCGTTGACGCAGGGGGCGTCGTAGCAGTACAGGCAGCGTGCACTTTCCAGGGCGGCCTGGCGCGCGGTGAGGGGTGGGGCCAGGTCGCTGAAGCGCTCGGCCAACTGGTCGGCGCCGGCCCGTGGGCGCGGCAAATGGTTCAGGGCGTTGGTCACGGTTGTAGCCTCTCTATTTTTTTTGGTGCAGGCGACAGGTATTGCGGTCGATTCTGGGGCCGCTCCCACAGGCGATCGCGGTCCTTGTGGGAGCGGCCTTGCGTCGCGATGGGCTGCACAGCAGCCCCAATGACTTCAGCGCTGAACAGGCATCGGCCGCTGATGCTCGGCCCGGCGCCCCAGCACCTCATACACCGCCGGGTACGCCGGCCGTTCCACATAGCGCCCCGCACCCGGCTCGGCGCGCAGGTCGCCATCGGCCCAGAGCACCTTGCCCTGGCTGATGGTGTGGCTTGGGATGCCGCGCACGGTGCGGCCTTCGAAAATGTTGAAGTCCACCTGCTGGTGGTGGGTTTTGGCGGAGATGGTGCGGGTGCCCTGCGGGTCCCACAGCACCAGGTCGGCATCGGCACCCACCCGGATAGCGCCCTTGCGCGGGAACAGGTTGAAGATTTTCGCCGTGTTGGTAGAGGTCAGCGCAACGAATTCGTGCATCGACAAACGCCCGCTGTTGACCCCGGCATCCCACAGTACTGCCATGCGGTCTTCGATGCCGGCGGTGCCGTTGGGGATGCGGCTGAAGTCGTCGCGGCCCATGGCTTTCTGCTCGGCGCAGAAGCAGCAGTGGTCGGTGGCGGTGGTGTGCAGGTTGCCCGACTGCAAGCCGCGCCACAGCGCCTCCTGGTGTTCGCGTGGGCGGAACGGCGGGCTCATCACATAACCGGCGGCGGTGGCCCAGTCCGGGTCACGGTAGACACTGTCGTCCAGCAGCAGGTGGCCGGGCAGCACCTCGCCATACACCGGCTGGCCCTTGCCTCGGGCATAGGCGATTTCATCCAGTGCCTCGCGGCTGGAAATGTGCACCAGGTACAACGGCGTGCCGAGGGTTTCGGCAATGCGGATGGCGCGGCTGGCCGCTTCACCTTCAACCTGCGAGGGGCGCGACAGCGGGTGGGCTTCCGGCCCGGTCATGCCCTGGGCGAGCAGTTTTTTCTGCAGGTGGTACACCAGCTCGCCGTTTTCGGCATGCACGGTGGGCACCGCGCCCAGTTGCAGGCAACGCTCGAAGCTGGCCACCAGGGTATCGTCGGCGGCCATGATTGCATTTTTGTAGGCCATGAAATGCTTGAAGCTGTTCACCCCGTGCTTGGCCACCAGCTCGCCCATCTCTTCGGCCACCTGCTCGCTCCACCAGGTGATGGCGACGTGGAAGCCATAGTCGCTGGCGCTTTTCTGGGCCCAGCCGCGCCACGTGTGGAAGGCCTCCAGCAACGACTGCTGCGGGTTGGGTATGACGAAGTCGATGATCGAGGTGGTGCCGCCAGCCAGGCCCGCAGCGGTGCCGCTGAAGAAGTCCTCGCTGGCCACCGTGCCCATGAACGGCAACTGCATGTGGGTGTGCGGGTCGATGCCGCCGGGCATCAGGTACTGGCCACTGCCGTCGAGGATCTCGCAGTCGGTGGGTGGTTCGAGGTTTTGCCCGATGGCACGGATCAGGCCATCGGCACACAGGACATCGGCGGGATAACTCTCTTCGTGGGTAACCACGGTGGCGCCACGGATCAACAGGGACATGCCGTTTTCCTCGCAGGCTGACCGGTCTTGGCCGGTTCTTTGCATTGTCATGGATGCCAGGGCGGGCAGGGCGGTCAATCCTGTCAGGCCTGACAAGATTCGAGGCTAGATGCTGATTCTGGATTCAGCAAGAAAATTTTCCCATTAAATTTGTGGTTTTTAAGTTGTTGATACAAAAAGGAAAAAATTAACGCGCGAATGGGCGACGGGGTTTTCAGGGTATTTGACTAACTTGACAAGATGAAAATCTGGTCGAGATTTCTAAGCACAATTCCGCGTGCGAACTCCGGTCATCGAATCAGCCTGATGAGCGAAAAATAGAAGAAAAACTGGAGAAGGGCCTATGCAACAGAGCAGATCGGAAGTGGTCGAGCAAGATGGCCTGTTCGAGCTGTCCGAGGGCAGCGATGTCCTCGACAGCCCGCGCTACAACCCCGACATAGCGCCGACCAAGGTGCACCAGCGCACCTGGAACAAATGGCACATCACCGCCCTGTGGGTGGGGATGTCCATCTGCGTACCCACCTACACCCTCGGCGGCGTGCTCACCGCCTACTTCGGCCTCAGTGTTGGCGAAGCGCTGCTGGCGATCCTGCTGGCCAACGTAATCGTGCTGATACCGCTTACCCTCAATGCCTTTCCCGGTACCAAGTACGGCATCCCGTTTCCGGTGTTGCTGCGTTCGTCGTTCGGCATTCTCGGCTCCAACGTACCGTGCCTGATCCGCGCGGTGGTGGCCTGTGGTTGGTTCGGTATTCAGACCATGTTCGGCGGGCTGGCCATTCACCTGTTCCTGGGGTCGGTGTTCGACGGCTGGAAGGCGCTGGGCGGGACAGGCGAGGTGATTGGCTTCATGATCTTCTGGTGCCTGAACCTGTGGGTGGTGCTGCGCGGCGCCGAGTCGATCAAGTGGCTGGAAACGCTGTCGGCACCGCTGCTGGTGGCAGTGGGCGTCGGTCTGCTGTTCTGGGCCTTGCCGCACATGTCGATGACCGAACTGCTGGCCCAGCCGCCCAAGCGCCCGGAAGGGGCAAGCGTGGTCAGTTACTTCTGCGCCGGGCTTACGGCCATGGTCGGTTTCTGGGCCACACTGTCGCTGAACATTCCCGACTTCAGCCGCTACGCCCGCAGCCAGAAGGATCAGATTCTCGGGCAGATCTTCGGCCTGCCGCTGACCATGTTCCTGTTCGCTGCGCTGGGTGTGGTGCTGACCGCCGCGTCGGCGTCGCTGGTGGGCGAGACGGTGTCCGACCCGGTCAGCCTGATCGGCAAGATTCAAAGCCCGTTCTGGGTGGCCCTGGCCATGGCGCTGATCGTGATCGCCACGCTGTCGACCAATACCGCGGCGAACATCGTGTCGCCCACCAATGACTTCCAGAACATTGCCCCACGCTTGATCGGCCGAAGCCGCGCGGTATGGCTGACCGGCTTTATCGGCCTGGCGCTGATGGGGCATGAACTGCTGAAGAAGCTGGGCCTGATTGTCTCCGACCTTAGCCTGGAGAGCGTGTATTCCAACTGGCTGCTGGGCTATTCCAGCTTGTTGGGGCCCATTGCCGGCATCATGGTGGTGGACTACTTCCTGATCCGTCGGCAGAAGCTGGACCTGGCCGGGCTATACCGCGACGACGTGTATCCCGCGTGGAACTGGGCCGGTTTTGCCGCCTTCGCCTTGCCAGTGGGGCTGACGGTAATGGCGATTGGCAACAGCAGTTTCAGCTGGTTCTACGACTACGGCTGGTTCACTGGCTCGCTGCTGGGCGGTGCACTGTACGCCGTGCTTGGCGGTTTGGCGGCACGCAACCCGGTGCGGCTGGCCAAGCCCTCGCCTTGAGGCCTCGAAGAGGCCCGTACAAACAATAAGAAGCCTGAAGGAGAAGCCCGTGACCCCCGTCAAAGAGATCCTGAATACCAACGCCCGTCACGTCGACAGCACCCGCCTGTGGCAGTCGCTGATGGACCTGGCCCGGCTCGGCGCCACTGCCAAGGGCGGTGTCTGCCGCCTGGCCTTGACCGACCTCGACCGCCAGGCCCGTGATCTGTTCGTGCAGTGGTGCGAGGCGGCTGGTTGCTCGGTCAGCATCGACGCCGTCGGCAACATATTCGCCCGCCGTCCGGGCCGTAACCCCAAGCTGCCGCCGGTGATGACCGGCAGCCATATCGACACCCAGCCCACCGGCGGCAAGTTCGATGGCTGCTTCGGGGTGATGGCCGGGCTGGAGGTGATCCGCACCCTCAACGACCTGGGCGTGGAAACCGAAGCGCCGCTCGAAGTGGTGGTGTGGACCAACGAAGAAGGTTCGCGTTTTGCGCCGTGCATGATGGGGTCTGGGGTATTCGCCGGCAAGTTCACCCTGGAAGACACCCTGGCCAAGCGCGATGCCCAGGGTGTCAGCGTTGGCGAAGCATTGAACACCATTGGCTACGCCGGTCCGCGTGCCGTGTCGGGGCACCCGGTGGGGGCGTATTTCGAAGCGCATATCGAGCAGGGTCCTATCCTTGAGGACCAGGCCAAGACCATCGGCGTGGTCCTCGGCGCCTTGGGGCAGAAGTGGTTCGACCTGACCCTGCGCGGTGTTGAAGCCCATGCCGGCCCTACGCCGATGCACCTGCGCAAGGACGCCCTGGTGGGTGCAGCCGCTGTGGTAGAGGCGGTCAACCGCACGGCGCTTGCCCACCAGCCCCACGCCTGTGGCACGGTGGGTTGCCTTCAGGCGTACCCGGGCTCGCGTAACGTGATCCCGGGCGAAGTGCGTATGACCCTCGACTTCCGCCACCTGGAGGGCGAGCAGTTGAATGCGATGATTGCCGATGTGCGCGGGGTGATCGAGGCGACCTGTACCAAGCATGGCCTGAGCCATGAGTTGGTGCCCACGGCCGACTTCCCGGCGCTTTACTTCGACAAAGGCTGTGTCGACGCCGTGCGCGAGTCGGCCAAGGCGTTGGGCCTGCCGCACATGGACATCGTCAGTGGCGCGGGGCATGACGCGATCTTCCTGGCCGAGCTGGGGCCGGCGGGGATGATTTTCGTGCCGTGCGAAAACGGCATCAGCCATAACGAGATCGAGAACGCCACGCCCGATGACCTGGCGGCGGGCTGCGCGGTGTTGTTGCGGGCGATGCTGGCGGCGTCGGAGGCAATTGCCAGCGGGCGCCTGGCGGCCTAGGCACTGGCCTCAAGACGGCCGTTGCGGCCAAGGTGATAGCGCTGCAGGTCCTGCGCCAAGGTCAACTGCCCGCTGTAGTGGGCGAGGGCCTCGTCGCGCACATTGTCGATGTGCGGGCTGCGCCGCGGGTCGTTCTGGTAGCGGGCGCTGAAATGGGTCAGTACCAGGTTGCGCACGCCCGCGGCCTCGGCAAAGCGTGCCACCTCAGCGGCGGTGCTGTGGCCGAACGTGCCCCCGGTGCGTTCGACCACCGCCTGGGTGAAGGTGGCTTCGTGCACCAGTACATCCGCCCCCCTGGCGACGGCTGCCAGCAGCTCTGGTTTGTCGTTGTCCCCGCACACGATCACCCGCTGGGGCGGACGCGAAGGGCGCAGGTAGTCGTTGCCGTTCAGCAGTTGCCCATTGAACGTCACGGTCAACCCCTTGGCCAGCTCGCCCCACAGCGGACCACGCGGTATGCCCTCGGCGTCCAGGCGCTGGATGTCCAGGCGTGGCTCAGGGTTGATTTCGGTGAATACGAAACCCACGCTGGGCACCCGGTGCGACAGTTGCACGGTGGTCACCTGCAGGGTCTCGCATGCGCCATGCGACCAGCTCTTCAACGGGCAACAGGCGCAGCTCGAACGGCAGGAAGGTGTCGCTGGCAACCAGGCCCTGGCGTACCCAGTCGTGCAGTACGGCGGGCAGGATCACTTCCAGCGGCTGGGTGCGCCCGCTCATGCCCGCGCTGGCCAGCAGGCCGGGCAGGCCGAAGCAATGGTCACCATGCACGTGGGTGATGAAGATCGCGCGCAGGTCGCGGATCGAAAGCGGGGTGTGCAGCAGGCGGTGCTGGGTGCCTTCGCCGCAATCGACCAGATACCAGTGGCTGCCACTGGCCTCGATCACGGCCGTGGCGCTGACATTGCGTGCCTTGGTGGGCACCCCGGCGGAGGTGCCGAGGAACAGCAGGTCCATGCTCAGGCTCCTGTTTCAGGCCAGAAGCGGCCAAGGTGATACGGGGCGCACACCTTAGCCGGATTGCCACCCGCCGTCGACGGCCCGCTAGTTATCCTGTCGCCAGATGAGCTTGCTGGTGTCATAACCTTGCTCTCGGGCGATTGTCAGCAGTTGCTCGCGCTGCTGGTCGGTGACCGCTGGCGTGCGCGAAAGCAGCCACAGGTACTCGCGGTTGGGGTGGCCGACCAGTGCCACGCGGTAGTCCTTGTCGTGGTACAGCACCCAGTACTCGCCCTTGGTCAGGCCCGGTGCCAGGCGGCTGAACCAGTTGTCGAAGCGCACCCACAGCTTGTCGGTGCTGCCCGGTTGCTGAGCCTCGGCGATGCCCTTGGCTTCATTCCACTGGCCGTCCTTTTCCTGGCAGCGGTTGGTTACATCGATACGGCCGTCCTCGCGCAAGCCGTAGCGCGCCTCGGACTTCACGCAGTTACGCTGGAAGAACATCGGCAGTCGCGCCAGTTCATACCAGGTACCCTGATAGCGTTGCAGGTCCACCTGTTGGGTACGCGGCGGTGCCGGGTGATCGTTGCCGGCGCAGCCGAGCAGGGCCAGGGTCATGCAGGAAAGCAGCAGTGTAGTGCGCAGCGCCATGGGTGACCTCCTTGGAGCGGATGGGGCGTACCTGTGTTTCGACGCCTGTGCGGGGAAAAAGTTGTAGACGATCTTGCCTGCGGCGAAACCCGTGCAGGAGCGGGTTTACCCGCGAAAGGCCCCGCACAGGTCCGCACAGGCCTGCCTCACAGCCAGTACGTCACCGCCCACCATCCCAACCCGCCCATCACCACGGTATAGGGCAGCGCCATCCACACCATCCGCCCATACGACAGCCGGATCAGCGGCGCAATGGCCGAGGTCAGCAAGAACAGGAACGCCGCCTGCCCGTTCGGCGTCGCCACGCTTGGCAGGTTGGTGCCGGTGTTGATCGCCACTGCCAGGGTTTCGAAATGCTCGCGGCTCATGCTGCCATCGAGAAATGCCTGCTTCACTTCGGTGATGTAGATGGTGGCAACGAACACATTGTCGCTGATCGCCGACAGCAAGCCGTTGGCCAGATACAGCATGCCCGGTTGCTTTTCGGCCGGCAGCGTCAGCACCCAGTTGATCAATGGGCTGAAAAGCTGCTGCTGATGAATCACCGCGACCACGGCGAAGAACACCACCAACAGCGAAGTGAATGGCATGGCGTCCTGGAAGGCACGGCCCAGGCGGTGCTCGTCAGTGATGCCGGTGAAGGCCGTGATCAGTACGATCACCATCAGGCCGATCAGGCCGACCTCGGCCACATGCAGCCCCAGGCAGATGATCAGGATCAGCGCAGCGAGCCCTTGTACCCACAGCGCGATGCGCTGGGCCTGGGTGCGCGCCGCATCGTCTTCGGCCGCATAGGCGGTCAGCACCCTGCGCACCGGTTCGGGCATCAGCGTGCCGTAGCCGAACAGACGCACTTTTTCCAGCAGCACGCAGGTCACCAGGCCAGCACCCAGCACTGGCAGCGAAACGGGCGCCACTTTCAAGAAGAAGTCGACGAAGTGCCACCCCATCTCGTGGCCGATCAGCAGGTTCTGCGGCTCGCCCACCAACGTGCAAACGCCGCCCAAGGCGGTACCCACAGCGCCATGCATCAGCAGGCTACGCAGGAAGGCGCGGAACTGGTCGAGGTCTTCCCGGTGCAGGTGAGCGACTTGCTGGTCGCTCTCCAGTGCGCTCTCCTCGCGCGGATTGGCCCCGGACGCGACGCGGTGGTACACCGCGTAAAAGCCGACCGCAGCGCTGATGATCACCGCCGTGACGGTCAGTGCATCGAGAAACGCGGATAGAAACGCCGACAGTACGCAAAACAGCAGCGCCAGAATGGCCTTTGAACGCACCCCGAGCAGAATGCGTGAGAACAGGAACAGCAACAGTTCCTTCATGAAGTGGATGCCGGCGACCATGAACATCAGCAACAGGATTACCGGGAAGTTGTGCTGCAGTTCCTCGTACAGCGCCTGGGGCGTGGTCATCTGCAACAGCAGGGCTTCGATCAGCAACAAGCCACCGGGCATCAACGGGTAGCATTTCAGGGCCATGGCCAGGGTGAAGATGAATTCGAGCACCAGTGCCCAGCCGGTCGCAACCGGGCCAATGGTTACCAACAACAGCGGGTTGAGCACCAAAAACAGGCAGATGACCACCTTGTACCAAAACGGCGATTTGCCCAGAAAACCGTGGGCGAGGGCGCCGGTCAGGGGGCGTGACATAAATATGTATCCTTATAATTCAACGATGGCGCACGGTGCCGGATATACGCGTCTTAGGCAAGGCGCACAGTCCCGTTTTTGGCACATGTACGGCCATTGGGCTGGGTTACCATCGGTGTCATGAACCTTTCACCCTCAGGAGTGCCGCCCGTGACCGAGTACAGTGCATTCAAGGTCGAACTGACCGACAGCGTCGCCCATGTTCAGATCAATCGCCCAGAGAAGGTCAACGCGATGAATGCGGCCTTCTGGGAGGAAATCGTCGACATCTTCCAGTGGATCGATGACACCGATGCCGTGCGCGCGGTGGTGATCAGCGGCGCTGGCAAGCACTTTTCCGCCGGTATCGACCTGATGATGCTGGCCTCGTTGGCTGGGCAGATGGGCAAGGACGTGGGCCGCAATGCACGCTTCCTGCGCAAGACCATCCAGCGGCTGCAGGCCTCGTTCACCGCTGTGGACACGTGCCGCAAACCCGTACTGGCGGCCGTGCAAGGCTACTGTATCGGCGGCGCCATCGACCTCATCTCGGCGTGCGACATGCGCTACTGCAGCAGTGACGCGCAGTTCTCGATCAAGGAAATCGACATGGGTATGGCTGCCGATGTCGGCACATTGCAACGTTTGCCACGCATCATTGGCGACGGCATCATGCGGGAGCTGGCGTTTACCGGGCGCAATGTCGAGGCCGACGAGGCGCTGCGCATCGGCCTGGTCAACCGAGTCTATGATGATCAGGCCTCACTGATGGACGGCGTCTTTGCCATCGCCCGCGAGATTGCCGCAAAATCGCCGATCGCTGTGGCCGGCACCAAGGAAATGCTCAGCTACATGCGTGACCATCGCATCGACGATGGCCTGGACTACATTGCCACCTGGAACGCCGCAATGCTGCAGTCCGAAGACTTGCGCGTGGCGGTGGCGGCGCACATGAGCAAACAGAAACCGACGTTCGCCGACTGATCGGGCCGGGGGACGCGTAGTAAAGGAACCCCCGACATGTCAGCACGCTGGACTACTGCAGTACTCGACCCACAGATAACCGGGGGGCTTGCGGTGGCCCGCAGCCCTGAAGGGTTTTTGGTGGACGCCAACGGCGCGCTGTTCCCCCGCGACTGGCTCAAGCGCCAGGACCTCGACGTGCTGTGCGAGCACGGCATCGGCCACTTTGACGGCCAGCCGGTGTTCCTGCTGGAACTGCGCTGCGCCACTGATGTGCCTGGCTGCAGCTGGCGCGGCCTGCGTGCGTTCATGCTCGAAGGCGACTTCGACACTTACAAGGTGCTGGGCTATGCCGCACAAATCGGCACCTGGGCCCGCGAGCATCGCTTCTGCGGCAGTTGCGGTCAGCCGATGACGCAAATTCGCTGGGAGCGGGCGATGTATTGCCAACCCTGCGACCTGCGCAGCTATCCGCGCATTTCACCCAGCATGATCGTGCTGGTGACCCGCGGCGATGAAATCCTGCTGGCGCGTTCGCCGCGCTTCGTCACCGGGGTGTACAGCACCTTGGCAGGTTTTGCCGAACCGGGTGAATCGGCCGAAGACTGCCTGGTGCGCGAAGTGCGCGAAGAAGTGGCGGTGGAGGTGCAGAACATCCAGTACGTCGGCAGCCAGTGCTGGCCGTTCCCGCATTCGATGATGCTCGGTTTCCATGCCGAGTACGCCGGTGGCGAGATTGTCATGCAGCCGGACGAGATCGAGGACGCCAAGTGGTTCAGCGTGCACGACCTGCCGCCGCTGCCGGCCGGGCGGTCCATTGCCCGTTACCTGATCGACCTGTATGTTACGCGGCGGCTGGGCTGTGATATCCCTGCTTTCCCGTCCTAGCTGCAGTGAGAAATGTTCTCCGACTAGGCGCAGGGCACAGGCAATGGTCATTCCATTGCCAAAGCCCCTCAGGCCTGCTCGAACCAGTGTTGCCACGCTAAGCGCACGGTCAATGCCAGCACCACGGTGATGAACACCGGGCGGATGAACTTGCTGCCGCCGCTGATCGCCGTGCGTGCACCGAAAAAGGCGCCGACCATCACCGACAGGCCCATGCACAGGCCGACGATATAGTCCACCTGCCCGGAAATGATGAACACCGTCAGCGCCGCGATGTTGCTGACGAAGTTCATGCTGCGCGCCACGCCGCTGGCGCGTACCAGGTCGATGGGGTACAGCAGCAGGGTACTGACCGTCCAGAACGCCCCGGTACCCGGGCCCGCTACGCCGTCGTAGAAGCCCAGGGTGAAGCCTTGCGGCACTTGCCACTTTTTCTTGATCGGTGCATCGGCATCCAGCGGCGCCTTGGGCGTGCCGCCGAACAACAGGTAGATGCCACAGGCGAAGACGATCACCGGCAACATCTTGTTCAGCCATTCGGCTGGCATGTAGTGGGCGATGACGGCGCCGAGCAACGCCCCGGTCAGGGTGGCGAACAATGCCGGGCGCCACTGCGCCGGGTGGAACAGTTTGCGTTTGTAGTAAGTGAAACCTGCTGTGGCCGAGCCGAAGGTGGAACTGAGCTTGTTGGTGCCCAGTACCAGGTGCGGTGGCATGCCGGCAGTGAGTAGGGCCGGAGTGGTGAGCAGGCCCCCGCCACCGGCGATGGCGTCGATGAATCCGGCGACGAAAGCGACTAGCGCCAGGATGAGTAGGGTTAGGGGTTCTACGGTGAGTTCGAAGGGCATGGGTTTTTGGCAGGCAGGGAGGCAAGGAGGCGGCAAAGTGCTGCACTAGAAGGGGAGCATGGTAATCCTGGGGAAGGTGTGTTGCCAGTGCCGGCCCTTTCGCGGGCAAGCCCGCGTAATCCCGTAGGAGCGGGTTTACCCGCGAAAGGGCCGGTACTGGCGAAAACATCAACTACGAATAAACGCCAGCAAATCCGCATTGATCACATCGGCATGGGTGGTCGGCATGCCATGCGGGTAGCCTTTGTAGGTTTTCAGCGTGCCATTGGGCAGTAGCTTGGCCGACAGTACCCCGGAGTTTTCATAGGGCACGATCTGGTCATCGTCGCCGTGCATCACCAGCACCGGCTGCTTGATGCCCTTCAGGTCCTCGGTGAAGTCTGTCTGGGAAAACGCCACGATGCCATCGTAATGGGCCTTTGCACTGCCGATCATGCCTTGGCGCCACCAGTTGCCAATGATGCCTTCGCTGGCTTCGACCCCCGGGCGGTTGTAGCCGTAGAACGGCCCTGTTGGCACATCCCGGTAGAACTGCGCCCGGTTGCTGGCAACCTGGGCCTGGAAACCGTCGAATACCGACTTGGGCAGGCCACCGGGGTTGCCGGGGGTTTGTACCATCAAGGGTGGTACGGCCGCGATCAGCACGGCCTTGGCCACCTTGTCTTCAGGGTACCGGGCCATGTAGCGCACCACCTCGCCGCCGCCGGTCGAGTGGCCGACATGCACGGCACCCTGGGTGCCCAGGTGGGCGACCACGGCGGCTACGTCGTCGGCATAGTGGTCCATGTCGTGGCCGTCCCATACCTGGCTGGAGCGGCCATGGCCCCGCCGGTCGTGGGCGACCACGCGGTAGCCTTCAGCGAGGAAGAACAGCATCTGCGCGTCCCAGTCATCGGCACTGAGCGGCCAGCCGTGATGGAAGTGGATCACAGGTGCATCGCGCGGGCCCCAGTCCTTGTAGAAGATCTGTACGCCGTCCTTCGTGGTTACATAGCTCATGGTCGTTTCTCCTGAGTGCAGGAAGCGAAGGGAGCTATTGAGAATAGGAGGGATTTTGGCAGGTATCAGGAAGTTGTGTTGCCTGTGCGGGCCTCTTCGCGGGTGAACCCGCTCCTACAGGGGGCTCATGGGTTTGAATCCGCAGGAGCGGGTTCTCCCGCGAAGAGGCGCGCACAGGCAACACTCATGCCCTTCAGACGCGGTCGCGCATGCGGTACCAGGCCTTTGCCGCAGCTTCCAAAGGTGCAGCCAGCAGGTCACCACCGGGGAAGCGGCCGTTGTCGATGCCTTGGTACAGCGCCAACAGGTCTTCATCGCCGAGAATGGCATCGCTGACCGCACGCGCCGCCGCCAGGGTCGGCAGTACGCCATGGCCGGAGAAACCCTGCAGCCAGTAGCGCTGGCCCTCGCGGCCGACGTCCGGGGTGCGCTTGATGCTGCAATCGATGTGGCCACCCCAGGCATAGTCGATGGCCACCCCGGCCAGTTGCGGGAATACCCGCTCCAGGTACGGGCGGGTGGCGCTGGCGACGTCCTTGGGAATGCCGCCCAGGTAAGTACAGCCACCGCCGAACAGCAGGCGGTGGTCTGGGGTGAGGCGGAAGTAGTCGGGTACGAACTGGTTGTCGATCACGCAACTGTTGCGAGGTAGTAAGGAATGGGCCAAGTCGGCATCCAGAGGCGCAGTGGCGACTTGGTAGGAACCGACTGGCAACAGGCGACGCGACAGGCTGCGGTCAAGGCGGTCGATGTAGGCGTTGCAGGCCAGCACCAATACCTGGCAGCGGACTTCGCCACGGTCGGTACGGGCGACATAGCCGTCGCGAGCCTGCTGGTAGCTGAGCACCTGGCTCTGTTCGTAGATGCGCCCGCCGCCAGCCTCGATGGTACTGGCCAGGCCCTGTGCCAGTTTCAGCGGGTTGAGGTGGGCACCTTTGGCGTCGTACAGCGCGGCCTGGTAGCGCGGGCTGTCGATCCATTGCGGCAACTCGTCACGGCCGATCAGGCGCAGGGCGTCGTAACCCCATTTATGCTCGGCATCATGCAGGGCCTCTTCGAGCATTTTCACCCGGCGCGGCAATACCGCAGTCCACAGGCTGCCCTGCCGGTAGTCGATGTCGAAGCCGTGGCGTTGGGGCAGTTCGCGCATCTCGTCGGCGGCCCAGCACATGCTGGCCCATAGCCGTTGGGTGCGTTCGATGCCAAGGGCCTGCTCCAGCGGCGGCATGTCGCACGACCAGCCCAACAGCGCCTGGCCACCGTTGCGTCCGGAGGCCGCCCAGGCAACCCGGCTGGCTTCCAGCAGCGTTACGCGTTTGCCGGCCTGGGTCAGGCGCAGTGCAGTGTGCAGGCCGCTGAAACCGGCGCCGATGATCAGCACGTCGGTGTCCTGAGCGCCTTGCAGGGTAGGGCGTAATGGGATGTTGGCGGGGTAGGTCTGGGCGTAGTAACTGGCGACGTGCTGGGCGGATTGTTTGAACATGCCGGATTTTCCGTGAAAATTATTATGCTTATTTTCATGAAAAGTTAGCAGTTAAATTTCACGTTGCCAATGGGTTGGTTGGGGTTTGTGGTTTGCCTTTTGTTAATGTGCTGCCTGGGCTGGCCTCTTCGCGGGTGAACCCGCTCCTACAGGGGGGCTCGTTTTTTCCGCGCCTGCCGTGGCTTGCTTGGGGTCGCCTTGCTTCCAGTTGCTTTGCTCTTCCCGCCACCGCGACGTTTCTTTTTCCAGGGCGGCGCCGCCCCGGCCGCTGGCCCGCTGATGGTCATGCGCATGCCGCTGCAACGCTCCACCAGCTTGCCCATCCACGCTGACTGCCGGGCGACGAACTCTTCCAGGGGCATCTCGCCGCTTTGCACCATGTCCAGCGCCTGCTCCCAGATCGCCGTGGTGCCGGGGTCGGCAATGGCTCGGGGAACGGCGTCGATCAGGCTGAAGGCCGCAGGGGTGGCCGACAACGCCTTGCCGTTCTTCACCAGGTAACCGCGGTCGAGCAGGCCCTGGATAATGCTGGCGCGGGTGGCTTCGGTGCCGATGCCGGTGGTTTCCTTGAGCTTCTGCTTCAGCCGAGGGGCATCCACCAGCTTGGCCACGTTTTTCATCGCCTTGATCAGGTCGCCTTCGGTAAATGGCTTGGGTGGCTGGGTCCACAGGTCTTTCAGCTGCAGGCCGTGTACGTTGCAGTCCTGGCCTTCGCGCAGCGCTGGTAACACCTGGGCCGGTGGTGCCTCGCGGCCTTTGGCCGGGGTCAGCGCTTCGGGCAAGGCGCGGCGCCAGCCCGGCTCGACGATCTGTTTGCCCACAGCACGCAGCGCATGACCGGCGCAGTCGAAGTCGGCCTGGGTGCGGTCGTACTCATGGTTGGGCAGGAACTGCGCCAGATAGCGGGCGCGGATCAGGGTGTACACGGCCTTGTGCTTGGCCGGCAGGCGCGAGGGGTCGCTGGCGGCGGCGGTGGGGATGATGCCATGGTGAGCGCTGACTTTGGCGTCGTTCCACGCCCGCGAGCGGCGTTGCGGCTCCAGGTACGGCTGCAGCGGCGCAAGGCTGGCATCGGCCCGTTGCAGGGCGGAGAGGATGGCGGGTGTCTCAGCGTGCTGGCTTTGTGGCAAATAGCCGCAATCGCTGCGCGGGTAGGTGATCAGCTTGTGTGTTTCGTACAGTGCCTGGGCAATGTCGAGGGTTTCCTGGGCGCCGAGGCCGAACTTTTTCGAGCACAGCTCCTGCAGGGTGCCAAGGTCGAAGGGCAGCGGTGCAGCTTCGCGCACACGCTCGGTCGCCACCTTTACCGCTCGGGCAGTGCCGGCATGGCCGATGTCGGTGGCGGCCTGCTGTGCCAGGCTTTGCTTCAGGCAGCGGCCTTGGTCATCACAGGCGTCTTCGGGGGCGCGCCATTGGGCATTGAAGCGTTGGCCGGCGTGTTCCAGCTGTACGTCGATGGCCCAGAACGGCACCGGCACGAAGTTGGCGATGCTGCGGTCGCGGTCGACCACCAGGCGCAAGGTAGGCGTTTGCACGCGGCCTACCGGCAGCACACCCTGGTAGCCGGATTGGCGGCCCAGCAGGGTGAACAGCCGGCTCATGTTCATGCCGATCAGCCAGTCGGCGCGCGAGCGGCCCAGCGCCGAGTGGTACAGGTTGAACGTCTCGTGGCCTGGCAGCAGGCGTGCCAGGGCCTTGCGGATGGAGGTGTCGTCCAGTGCCGACAGCCACAGGCGCTGCACCGGGCCGCGGTAGCGGCAATGCTCGACCAGCTCGCGGGCAATCATTTCGCCTTCGCGGTCGGCGTCGGTGGCAATCACCAGCTCCCGCGCTTCACCGAGCAGGCGCTTGACCGCCTTGAACTGGCTGGCGGTCTTGGGCTTTACCAGCATCTTCCACTTGTCTGGAATGATCGGCAGGTCGGCCAGGTTCCAGCGCTTGTAACGTTCGTCGTAGCTGTCGGGCGGGGCAGTTTCCAGCAGGTGGCCGATGCACCAGGTTACGCAGATGTCGGTGCCTTGCCAGCAGCCGTCGCCTTTGCGGTTGGCGCCGAGCACTTTGGCGATGTCTTTTGCCTGGGAGGGTTTTTCACAGAGGAACAGGCGCATGGCCGGGACGCTTCATCGGGGTGGTGGGCCATAGGATGCGCAAGCGGGGGCGCAGAGGCAAGTTTTATCTGGATGGATGTACAGGTTTTTTGTCAGCGGGGATGTATATCGCCTGTGCCGGCCTGTTCGCGGGTGAACCCGCTCCTACAGAAGCGCGGTGCTTGTAGGAGCGGGTTTACCCGCGAAGCGGCCAGTGCAGGTTATGGATCAGGCGCGCGAGTCGCGCACCATGTCGACATGCGGGATGCCAGCTTCGAGGAATTCCTCGCTGACTACGCGAAAGCCCAGCCGCTCATAGAACGGCGTGGCGTGCACCTGGGCGCTGAGCATCTGCTGTTTCAGGTCGCGGTTCTGCGCTTCGACGATGACCGCATTGACCAACGCATCGCCCACCTTCAGGCCGCGCCAGTCCTTGAGCACCGAGATGCGCCCGATGGTGCCGTCGGCCAGCAGGCGCGCAGTACCGATCGGATAGTCGCCTTCCAGGGCCAGGAAGTGCAGGGCGTCCTGGTCTTCCGAATCGAACTCGAGCTCTGGCGGAATGTGCTGCTCGGCGACGAACACGGCTTCACGGATACGGCGGATGTCGGCGTTGTCTTTGTGCCAATCGGCGAGGCGAACGCTGATCTTATTCATTGGCGAATCCCAGGCTCCCTTGTTTGACCAGCTGCTGTACCAGCATCAGGCCATCCTCATCCTGCAGCCACTCGGCCAGGTTATCGATGTGCAGGGCGTCGGCCGCACATACCAGCTTCAGCAGCTCTCGCAGTTTGCCAGGCAGTGGGCAACTACGGCCGCTGGCGAACAGTAGCAGGTCGTCTTCGAACTCGGACCAGGCCAGGCGTGCGCTGGGGTTGCGGATCAGGATGGCGCCTTGCTCAAGGGCATTGATCAGCTCTTCCTCGCTCAGCTCTTCGCCAACGATCTGCTCGGGGTAGCGCGGCTCGGTCATGAACTGGCCGAACCAGGTCAGCAGCAGGTCCTTGTCGCCCATGTGCTTGTCGAGCAGCGCCTTGAGGCGGTCGAGGGCATCGTGCTGGATCTGGTGCGGGTCGCTGACTGGCTGGGCGTCGGCGTCGCTGTAGCGCTCTTCGTCGGGCAGGAACTGGCCGAGGAAGTCGGTGAAGTGGGTCAGCACTTCGGCAGCGCTCGGTGCGCGGAAGCCGACCGAGTAGGTCAGGCAGTCATCCACGGCCACACCGTAGTGGGCCAGGCGCGGTGGCAGGTAGAGCATGTCGCCGGGCTCCAGGGTCCACTCGCCGCTCTGCTCGAACTCGGCCAGGATACGCAGGTCGGCGTGCTCCAGCAGTGGGCTGTCACTGCTGCACATCTGGCCGATCTTCCAGTTGCGCTGGCCGTGGCCTTGCAGCAGGAACACATCGTAGTTGTCGAAGTGCGGGCCGACGCTGCCACCCGGGGCGGCGAAGCTGATCATCACGTCATCGATACGCCAGCTGGGCAGGAAGCGGAAGTTTTCCAGCAGTTCGGCCACTTCCGGAACGAACTGGTCAACGGCCTGCACCAGCAGGGTCCAGTCTTTTTCCGGCAATTCGGCGAAGGTGTCTTCGTTGAACGGGCCGCGGCGCAGCTCCCACGGGTGAGCGCCGTGCTCCAGCACGATACGCGACTCGACTTCGTCTTCCAGGGCCAGGCCGGCGAGCTCGTCGGGGTCGAGCGGGCTGATGAAGTCCGGGAAGGCCTGGCGTACCAGCAGCGGCTTCTTCTGCCAGTAGTCGCGCATGAATTCGCGGGCCGAGATGCCGCCGAGCAGCTGCAGTGGAGTATCAGGATTCATGTTCAACCTATTGAAAAAACGTAATTTTCGTACGGGAATAAAAACGCCCGGCCAGGCCGGGCGTTGTACGCGACGCTCAGCTTAGATGCGTTTGGCCTGGGCTGCCGCGTTACCGATGTAGGTAGCGGGGGTCAGCTGCTTGAGCTCGGCCTTGGCTTCGGCTGGCATGTCCAGGCCGTCGATGAAGGTCAGCAGCGCTTCTGGGGTGATGCCCTTGCCACGGGTCAGCTCTTTGAGCTTCTCGTAGGGGTTTTCGATGTTGAAGCGGCGCATCACGGTCTGGATCGGCTCGGCCAGCACTTCCCAGCAGGCGTCCAGGTCGGCGGCGATGCGAGCTTCGTTGACTTCCAGCTTGCCGATGCCTTTCAGGCTGGCCTCGAAGGCGATGACGCTGTGGGCAAAGCCCACGCCCAGGTTGCGCAGCACGGTGGAGTCGGTCAGGTCACGCTGCCAGCGCGAGATCGGCAGCTTGCTGGCCAGGTGCTGGAACAGCGCATTGGCGATACCCAGGTTGCCTTCGGAGTTTTCGAAGTCGATCGGGTTGACCTTGTGCGGCATGGTCGACGAGCCGATTTCGCCGGCGACGGTCTTCTGCTTGAAGTAACCCAGCGAAATGTAGCCCCACACATCACGGTCGAAGTCGATCAGGATGGTGTTGAAGCGGGCGATGGCGTCGAACAGCTCGGCGATGTAGTCGTGCGGCTCGATCTGGGTGGTGTACGGGTTGAACTGCAGGCCCAGCTCGTCTTCGATGAAGGCGCGGGCGTTTTCTTCCCAGTCGATCTGCGAGTAGGCCGACAGGTGGGCGTTGTAGTTGCCCACGGCGCCGTTGATCTTGCCCAGTAGCGGCACGGCGGCAACCTGGGCGATCTGGCGCTCCAGGCGATACACGACGTTGGCCAGCTCTTTACCCAGGGTGGTCGGTGAAGCCGGCTGGCCGTGGGTGCGCGACAGCATTGGCACTTCGGCGTGGGCGTGGGCCAGGGCGCGGATGGCGTCGGCGACCTGGCGCATCAGCGGCAGCAGCACTTCGTCACGGCCGGCGCGCAGCATCAGGGCGTGGGACAGGTTGTTGATGTCCTCGCTGGTGCAGGCGAAGTGGATGAACTCGCTGACCTTGGCCAGCTCAGGCAGCTTGGCGGCCTGCTCCTTGAGGAGGTATTCAATGGCCTTGACGTCGTGGTTGGTGGTGCGCTCGATTTCCTTGACGCGCTCGGCGTGCTCCAGCTTGAAATCGGTGGCCAGGCTGTCCAGCAGGGCGTTGGCTTCGGCGGAGAACGCCGGCACTTCGCCGATTTGCGGGTGGGCGGCCAGGCGCTGCAGCCAGCGCACTTCGACCAGGGCGCGGAAACGGATCAGGCCGAATTCGCTGAAAATGGGGCGCAAGGCCTGGGTTTTGCCGGCATAACGGCCGTCTACAGGGGAAACCGCAGTGAGCGAAGAAAGCTGCATGGGGTGTTCTCGGACAGTCAGGCTTTTGGAAGGGCGCATATCATACATGAAAAATGCGCCTGGGTCGGGTGGCTGACCAAAGGTCGGCCCAATTTGGATCTGGTGGCAGACCCTGTGGGAGCGGGCTGCCCAGCCCGTCAGTTGGGGCTGCGCATCATGTCGTACAGTTCGTTCAGCAACTTGCGCCGGCTGAACACCAGCTGCCAGCGGTGCCCGCCCAGCTGCCGCCACAGTCGCGCGGCGCGGATGCCGGCCAGCAGCAGGGCGCGGATCTTCGAGGCATTGTTGGGCTGCTGCAGGAAGCGCATGTCGCCGTGCACCTGGATGCGCTGGCGCAAGGTGCTCAGGGTGTCCTGGTACAAGGCTCCACTGGAAGCGATGACGTTTTCGTGAACCAGGCCGAAATGCTCGGCCTGCGACTGGATTTGCGGCAGGCGGTTGCCGATGGTGTCCAGCAGGTCGCCACGCTTGTTCAGCTGGCGCTCCAGGCCCAGCATCGACAGGGCGTAGCGCAGCGGCTCGCGTTGCAGGCTGTTGGGGTCGCGCTCGAGGGCGCCGATCAGCGCTCGGTAGCCGTCGCGCAGGTTCAGGTCGTCACCGCCGAACACCTCCAGGGTATCCTTGGGGTCGCGCACCAGCAGGCTGCCCAGCATGCAGCCGATATTGGCTTCACTGGCCTGGCCGGTGCGGGCGATACGGTCGACAAGCACGGCGGCCTGGAACACACCGCCCAGCGCGATCAGCTGCTCCTGCAGGTTGCTCATGCGCGCGGGCTCCACGGCTCGGCAGCCTCGATCACGCCGCCGCCCAGGCACACTTCGCCGTCATAGAACACCACCGACTGGCCCGGCGTCACGGCGCGCTGAGGCTCGTCGAACACGGCGCGGTAGCCGCTGGCGGTGCGTTCCAGGGTGCATCGCTGGTCGCTCTGGCGGTAGCGCACCTTGGCAGTCAACTGCCGTGGGCTGCCGAGGTCGACCGGGTTGACCCAGAAAATCTCCGAGGCCAGCAGGGCGCGGGAGAACAGCCATGGGTGCTCGTTGCCCTGGCCGACCACCAGCACGTTGCGGGCCAGGTCCTTGTGCAGCACGTACCACGGCTCGTCACTGGCATCCTTCAGGCCGCCAATGCCCAGGCCCTGGCGCTGGCCGATGGTGTGGTACATCAGGCCGTGGTGACGGCCGATCACTTCACCTTCGGTGGTTTCAATGTCGCCCGGCTGGGCCGGCAGGTACTGCTTGAGGAAGTCGCTGAAGCGGCGCTCGCCAATGAAGCAGATACCGGTGGAATCTTTCTTCTTGGCGGTGGCCAGGCCGTGTTTTTCGGCGATGGCGCGCACTTCGGGCTTTTCCAGTTCGCCGACCGGGAACAGGGTGCGGGCAATTTCCTTGCCGCCGACGGCGTGCAGGAAGTAGCTCTGGTCCTTGTTCGGGTCCAGGCCCTTGAGCAGTTCGGTGAGCGTGCCGGTGTCGCGGCGGCGCACGTAGTGGCCGGTGGCGATCAGGTCGGCACCCAGCGACAGGGCATAGTCGAGGAACGCCTTGAACTTGATTTCGCGGTTGCAGAGGATGTCGGGGTTGGGTGTGCGGCCAGCCTTGTATTCGTCAAGGAAGTGCTCGAACACGTTGTCCCAGTATTCGGCGGCGAAGTTGGCGGTGTGCAGCTTGATGCCGATGCGGTCGCACACGGCCTGGGCGTCGGCCAGGTCTTCACGGGCGGTGCAGTATTCGGTGCCGTCGTCTTCTTCCCAGTTCTTCATGAACAGCCCTTCCACCTGGTAGCCCTGCTCGATGAGCAGAAGGGCTGAGACGGAAGAGTCCACGCCGCCGGACATGCCGACGATGACGCGGGTCTTGGCGGGGTCTTTAAGTGCTGGGCTGGTCATGGGTACCGGTGTGTATCAAGGGGGAAAAACGCCGATTCTATCAAACCTGCGGAGCCGCGTCAGTCGCGTAGCAGGTCGAGGCTGTGCAGCGGGCCTTTGAGGTAGTCGTCAAGGCAGCGTGGCACCAGCTCGCTGCGCCAGCGAGTCGGGTCGGCCAGCAGTTCGTCGCGGGTCAGCCACACGGCGCGGACGATGTCGCTGTCCAGGGCCAGGTCGGCGTGATGGCGCACGGGGCGGGCGGCGAAGCAGACGCGCTGGTAGGTCACGCCGTTGCTGGGGGCGGTGTACAGGTAGATGCCGACCACGCCGGTCAGCTCGACTTCCCAGGCCGTTTCTTCCAGGGTTTCGCGCAGGGCGGCCTGGGGCAGGGTCTCGTTGGGCTCGAGGTGGCCGGCAGGCTGGTTGAAGACGTGCTGGTTGGCTTTGAATTCCTCGACGAAGAGGAACTTGCCTTCGTGCTCGACGATGGTGGCGACGGTGATGTGGGGTTGCCAGGTCATTTGCCATGTCCTTTCAGATTGCCGGGACCGCCTTGCGGTCCTTCGCGGGCTCGCCCGCTCCCAAAGGTGCAGTGCAGGTCTTGCTGGCAGCACCTTTCCTGTGGGAGCGGGCAAGCCCGCGAAGGGCTGCGCAGCGGCCCCAATCCAGAAAGCACAAACCCCGGTGCGTGGCCGGGGTTTGAGCTGTTACTTCAAGCGAACCTTACAGGGCAGCGATGGCGCTGTTCAGGGTCTGGCTTGGGCGCATCACCTTGGCGGTCAGCTCGGCATCCGGGGCGTAGTAGCCGCCGATGTCGGCTGGCTTGCCCTGAACGGCGTTGAGCTCGGCGACGATGGTCGCTTCGTTCTCGGCCAGGGTTTTTGCCAGTGGTGCGAAGCGTGCCTGCAGGGCAGCGTCGTCCGTCTGAGCAGCCAGGGCTTCGGCCCAGTACAGGGTCAGGTAGAAGTGGCTGCCGCGGTTGTCGATACCGCCGACTTTGCGCGACGGCGACTTGTTGGTGTCGAGGAACTTGCCGGTAGCCTGGTCCAGGGTGTTGGCCAGAACCTTGGCGCGCGGGTTGTCGTAGGTGTTGCCCAGGTGCTCCAGGGAAGCGGCCAGGGCCAGGAATTCACCCAGCGAGTCCCAACGCAGGAAGTTTTCTTCAACCAGCTGCTGCACGTGCTTCGGAGCCGAACCACCGGCGCCGGTTTCGAACAGGCCACCGCCGTTCATCAGCGGCACGATCGACAGCATCTTGGCGCTGGTGCCCAGTTCCATGATCGGGAACAGGTCGGTCAGGTAGTCACGCAGCACGTTGCCGGTCACCGAGATGGTGTCCTTGCCTTCGCGGATGCGGGCCAGGGAGAACTTGATGGCGTCGACCGGTGCCAGGATGCGGATGTCCAGGCCGGTGGTGTCGTGATCTTTCAGGTACTGCTGCACCTTCTCGATCATGACGCCGTCGTGGGCGCGAGCCGGGTCCAGCCAGAACACCGCCGGGGTGTTGCTCAGGCGGGCACGGTTGACGGCCAGCTTGACCCAGTCCTGGATCGGCGCGTCCTTGGTCTGGCACATACGGAAGATGTCACCGGCTTCGACGTTCTGCTCCAGCACGACGTTGCCCTTGCCATCGACTACGCGAACCACGCCGTCAGCCTTGATCTGGAAGGTCTTGTCGTGGGAACCATACTCTTCGGCTTTCTGCGCCATCAGGCCAACGTTCGGCACGCTGCCCATGGTGGTCGGATCGAAGGCACCGTTGACCTTGCAGTCTTCGATGGTGGCCTGGTAGATGCCGGCGTAGCAGCGGTCCGGGATCACGGCCTTGGCGTCTTGCAGTTCGCCTGCGGTGTTCCACATCTTGCCCGAGTCACGGATCATGGCCGGCATCGAGGCGTCGACGATCACGTCGCTCGGCACGTGCAGGTTGGTGATGCCTTTGTCGGAGTTGACCATGGCCAGGGCCGGGCGCTCGGCATACAGGGCCTGGATGTCGGCTTCGATCTCGGCCTGCTTGTCGGCGGGCAGGTCCTTGATACGGGCGTACAGGTCGCCGATACCGTTGTTGGCGTTGAAGCCTACTTCGGCCAGGGCAGCGGCGTGCTTGGTCAGCACGTCGTTGTAGAATTCTTCGACGATGACGCCGAACATGATCGGGTCGGAGACCTTCATCATGGTGGCTTTCAGGTGCACCGACAGCAGCACGCCAGCGGCCTTGGCATCGGCGATCTGCTCGGCGATGAAGGCTTTCAGGGCCTTGCGGCTCATGGTGGCGCAGTCGATGACTTCGGCGGCTTTGACGGCGGTCTTTTCTTTCAGCACGGTGGTGCTGCCGTCTTTGCTGACCAGCTCGATGCGCAGGCTGTCGTCAGCTTCGATCAGTGCGGCTTTTTCGCTGCCGTAGAAGTCGCCCTGGGTCATGTGGGCAACGTGCGACTTGGAGTCAGCGGCCCAGGCGCCCATCTTGTGTGGGTGCTTGCGGGCGTAGTTCTTGACCGACAGCGGCGCGCGGCGGTCGGAGTTGCCTTCGCGCAGCACCGGGTTCACGGCGGAACCCTTGATGCGGTCGTAGCGGGCACGGGATTCTTTTTCTTCCGCGGTGGCCGGCTCGTCGGCGTAGTCAGGGATGTTGAAGCCCTTGCCTTGCAGTTCCTTGATCGCGGCTTTGAGCTGCGGTACCGAGGCGCTGATGTTCGGCAGCTTGATGATGTTGGCTTCAGGGGTGGTAGCCAGCTGGCCCAGTTCCGCCAGGTGATCGCCTACTTGCTTCTCTGCGCCCAGTTGCTCCGGGAAGGCGGCAAGGATACGGCCAGCCAGGGAGATGTCGCGAGTTTCGACAGCGATGTCAGCCGAAGCGGTGAACGCTTCGATGATCGGCAGCAGCGAGTAAGTGGCGAGGGCGGGGGCTTCGTCGGTGAAGGTATAGATGATCTTGGAACGGGTGGGCATGCGGGTTAACTCTCTGTGTGCTGAGCGTGCTCGAGTCTCGTGGTGCGCAGGGTAGGCGCATCGCCCTGGCAGCGCCATGAGCGGAAAGTCGAGAGGCTGCGAGCGGTGATGGTGGATGCATCAGTCGAGCGTCAAGTGCTGAGCTGCGGTAACAACCCAGGCTTTATGGCCATTCATGGCCTAGGGCGGTCCGCATTTTCCTGGGATTCGCCCCGATGACCCTTCGGTCGCGGCGGAGTATACCAAACCATTCGGGCTAATCAGCAAGGCCAAGTGATATCGGCCCATTTATAAGACCAAAGACTAAGCGGCAATGCGGCGGGTTGTCGCATGCCTTGCAGGTCGGCAGATGTGGTTTAGGCTCAGTGGATCGCACGATGTCCAAACCACACCAGACAGCGGAGTAGTGCAAGCATGGGATACCAGAAAATCAAGGTTCCGACCGACGGCACCAAGATCACCGTCAATGCAGATCATTCGCTTAACGTGCCTGATAATCCGATCATTCCTTACATTGAAGGCGACGGGATCGGCGTCGATGTTTCGCCGGTAATGATCAAGGTGGTTGATGCCGCCGTGGAGAAGGCCTACGGCGGCAAGCGCAAGATTGCCTGGATGGAGGTGTACGCTGGCGAGAAAGCCACCCAGGTGTATGACCAGGATACCTGGCTGCCGCAGGAAACCCTCGATGCCGTGCGTGATTACGTGGTATCGATCAAGGGCCCGCTGACCACACCGGTCGGTGGCGGCATCCGCTCGCTCAACGTGGCCCTGCGCCAGCAACTGGACCTGTATGTGTGCCTGCGGCCGGTGCTGTGGTTCCAGGGTGTGCCGAGCCCGGTGAAAAAGCCTGGCGACGTCGACATGGTGATATTCCGCGAGAACTCCGAAGACATCTATGCCGGCATCGAGTGGAAGGCCGGCTCGCCCGAGGCGAACAAGGTGATCAAGTTTCTCAAGGAGGAAATGGGGGTCACCAAGATCCGCTTCGACCAGGATTGCGGTATCGGCGTCAAGCCGGTGTCGAAGGAAGGTACCAAGCGTCTGGTGCGCAAGGCCCTGCAATATGTGGTGGATAACGACCGCGAATCACTGACCCTGGTGCACAAGGGCAACATCATGAAATTCACCGAGGGTGCCTTCAAGGACTGGGGGTACGAGGTGGCGCGTGACGAGTTCGGTGCTCAACTGCTCGATGGCGGCCCTTGGATGAAGTTCAATAACCCCAAGACCGGTCGCGAGGTCATCGTCAAGGACGCCATCGCCGACGCCATGCTGCAGCAGATCCTGCTGCGCCCGGCGGAGTACGACGTGATCGCCACCCTCAACCTCAATGGTGACTACCTGTCCGATGCCCTGGCGGCAGAAGTGGGCGGTATCGGCATTGCCCCGGGCGCCAATCTGTCCGACACCGTGGCCATGTTCGAGGCCACTCACGGCACTGCACCCAAGTATGCCGGGCAGGACAAGGTCAACCCGGGCTCGGTGATCCTCTCGGCAGAGATGATGCTGCGCCACATGGGTTGGACCGAAGCCGCCGACCTGATCATCAAGGGCACCAATGGCGCCATTGCGGCCAAGACCGTGACCTACGATTTCGAGCGGCTGATGGAGGGCGCCAAGCTGGTAAGCAGCTCAGGCTTTGGCGATGAAATGATCAAACACATGTAAGGCAACAGAAAACCGGTCGCCTCCCGTAAAGAGGCGGCCGGTTTTTTCGTCTATCGGCACAGCGCAGGCAGTCAGGCTTTTGCAGTTTCGCTTTGCGGCTCGCCCAAGGTTCTGGCAGCCTCTGCCGCAGCGGCCGCGGCATCTTTGATTTCGACGGCGTGCAAGCCTTTGGGGCCCTGGACGATGTCGAATATCACGGCCTGGCCAGCTTTCAGGGTCTTGTATCCGTCCATTCGGATGGCGGAATAATGGGCGAACAGGTCATCGGATTTACCTTCCTCATTGATGAATCCATAGCCCTTGGCATTGTTGAACCACTTGACTTTACCGCTTGCCATCCCTATGTCCCTCTGCAAAGGACTCCATCACTGGAGTATCATCCACTTCATCCGCATACGAACCTTGCGAAAAATCTGGTTGACTGCGCGGATCTTTATCGACCACGGTGGGTTCTTATTGGTTGTAACACCGTTTTGCCGATAGTCAAGGTCACGCGGCGCCTGCGCTGGCGGTGGCCTGTGCAGTCAACCTGCAACCTTAACCTGACGCTCATGATGAAATTCTTTCCATGCATGCACCTAGTGAGATTCGACTAACATTCAATCAGGATCGCCCGCAATCGAATGAGGACGACGGCTCAGGTCTTGCAGTTCAGGAAGCCAAGCCGATCCTGCAGGCGCCACCGATGTACAAGGTGGTTTTGTTCAACGATGACTACACGCCAATGGATTTCGTCGTCGAAGTGCTCGAGACGTTCTTCAGTCTGAACCGCGAGCTGGCGACCAAGATCATGCTGACCGTCCATACCGAGGGGCGGGCAGTGTGCGGATTGTTTACCCGTGACATCGCCGAAACAAAGGCTATGCAGGTCAACCAATACGCCAGGGAAAGCCAGCATCCGCTACTCTGTGAAATCGAGAAGGACGGTTAATCGCCGACCACTTGGGTATGAGGTGAAGCTATGTTAAACCGCGAGCTCGAAGTCACCCTCAATCTTGCCTTCAAGGAGGCCCGTTCGAAGCGTCATGAGTTCATGACCGTCGAACATCTGCTGCTGGCACTCCTTGACAATGAGGCTGCCGCGACCGTTCTGCGCGCCTGTGGCGCCAATCTCGACAAGCTCAAGCATGACCTGCAAGAGTTCATCGATTCCACCACGCCGTTGATCCCTGTCAACGACGAAGATCGTGAAACCCAGCCGACCCTGGGCTTCCAGCGCGTGCTGCAGCGTGCCGTGTTCCACGTGCAAAGCTCTGGCAAGCGCGAAGTGACCGGCGCCAATGTGCTGGTGGCGATTTTCAGCGAACAGGAAAGCCAGGCCGTGTTCCTGCTCAAGCAGCAGAGCGTGGCCCGTATCGACGTGGTCAACTACATCGCCCATGGCATCTCCAAGGTGCCAGGGCATGGTGCACAGTCTGAAAGCGAGCAGGACATGCAGGACGATGAGGGTGGCGAAACCTCCTCTTCGAGCAACCCGCTGGACGCCTACGCCAGCAACCTGAACGAACTGGCCCGTGCCGGCCGTATCGACCCGCTGGTCGGTCGCGAGCAGGAAGTGGAGCGCGTGGCACAAATCCTCGCTCGTCGGCGCAAGAACAACCCGCTGCTGGTGGGTGAGGCAGGCGTGGGCAAGACGGCCATCGCCGAAGGCCTGGCCAAGCGCATCGTCGATGGTCAGGTGCCTGACCTGCTGGCGCAGAGCGTGGTGTACTCCCTCGATCTGGGCGCGTTGCTGGCCGGTACCAAATACCGTGGTGACTTCGAGAAGCGCTTCAAGGCGCTGCTCGGTGAGCTGCGCAAGCGTCCGCAGGCCATCCTGTTCATCGACGAAATTCACACCATCATCGGTGCCGGTGCGGCGTCGGGCGGGGTGATGGATGCTTCCAATCTGCTCAAGCCGCTGCTGTCGTCGGGTGAAATCCGCTGCATCGGTTCGACCACGTTCCAGGAATTTCGCGGCATCTTCGAGAAGGATCGTGCCCTGGCGCGCCGCTTCCAGAAGGTGGATGTCAGCGAGCCATCGGTCGAAGACACCGTGGGCATTCTGCGCGGCCTGAAAGGGCGTTTCGAAAGCCACCACAACATCGAGTACAGCGACGAAGCCCTGCGCGCCGCTGCCGAACTGGCTTCGCGCTACATCAATGACCGGCACATGCCTGACAAGGCCATCGATGTGATCGACGAGGCTGGCGCCTACCAGCGCCTGCAGCCAGAGGCCAGTCGCGTCAAGCGCATCGATGTGCCACAAGTGGAGGACATCGTCGCCAAGATTGCGCGAATTCCGCCGAAGCACGTCACCAGTTCCGACAAGGAGCTGCTGCGCAACCTTGAGCGCGACCTGAAACTGACCGTGTTTGGCCAGGACCAGGCAATCGACTCGCTGGCCACCGCGATCAAGTTGTCCCGTGCCGGCCTCAAGTCGCCAGACAAGCCGGTGGGTTCGTTCCTGTTCGCCGGTCCTACCGGCGTCGGCAAGACCGAAGCGGCGCGGCAATTGGCCAAGGCGCTGGGTGTGGAGTTGGTGCGTTTCGACATGTCTGAGTACATGGAGCGCCACACCGTGTCGCGTTTGATTGGTGCGCCTCCGGGTTATGTCGGTTTCGACCAGGGTGGCTTGTTGACCGAGGCGATCACCAAGCAGCCGCACTGCGTATTGTTGCTCGACGAAATCGAGAAGGCCCACCCGGAAGTCTTCAATCTGCTGCTGCAGGTGATGGACCACGGTACCCTGACCGACAACAACGGGCGCAAGGCCGACTTCCGTAACGTGATCCTGATCATGACCACCAACGCCGGTGCAGAAACCGCGGCGCGGGCGTCGATCGGCTTCACTCATCAGGACCACGCGTCCGATGCCATGGAAGTGATCCGCAAGAGCTTCACGCCAGAGTTCCGCAACCGTCTGGATACCATCATCCAGTTTGGCCGCCTGAGCACGGAGACGATCAAAAGCATCGTCGACAAGTTCCTTATCGAATTGCAGGCGCAGCTGGAAGACAAGCGTGTGCTGCTGGAAGTCAGCGATGAAGCGCGCGGTTGGCTGGCGGTTTCGGGCTATGACGTGCAGATGGGCGCGCGGCCAATGGCGCGGCTGATCCAGGACAAGATCAAGCGGCCGCTGGCCGAGGAGATCCTGTTTGGCGAGCTGGCCGAGCATGGTGGCGTGGTGCATGTCGACCTGCGCGATGGCGAGCTGGTGTTCGACTTCGAAACCACGGCTGAGGTCGCGTGATGTGCAGGGGCTGCCTGCAGCCCCTTGCAATTTCTTAAGGCACAAAAAAGCCCGGCACCTGGCCGGGCTTTTTCATGGCTTGAGCTTAGCGCGCACGGTAGGTGATGCGGCCCTTGCTCAGGTCGTACGGCGTCAGTTCGACGCGGACCTTGTCGCCAGTGAGAATACGGATGTAGTTCTTGCGCATCTTTCCGGAGATGTGCGCGGTTACGACGTGCCCGTTTTCCAACTCCACGCGGAACATGGTGTTGGGCAGGGTGTCGACGACAGTACCTTCCATTTCGAAGCTGTCTTCTTTCGACATGCAGTTGAGCCCTCGGATCCAGTGTTAGCCCGACGCATATCCGCACCGGGCAAAAAAGTGGCGTGGATTATGCCGGAAAACTGCGTGTCAAGCCAATGCTTTCAGTTGAGGGTGACCCAGCGCTGGTTTATCAGCAGCTCGATAGGTCGGTACTGCGTCTTGTAGTTCATCTTCTTGCAGTTCTTGATCCAGTAGCCCAGGTAAACCGCCTCCAGGTTCTGGCGCAGCGCTTCGGTGATCTGCCAGAGAATGGCGAAACGGCCAAGGCTGCGGCGCTCCTCGTCCGGCTCGTAGAAGGTGTACACCGCCGACAGGCCATTGGGCAGCAGGTCGCACACTGCCACCGCCATCAACCGGCCTTCCAGGCGAAACTCGTAGAACCAGCAGAACGGCAGGTCGCGTACCAGGAAGGTGGAAAACTGATCGCGGCTGGGCGGGTACATGTCGCCATCGGCGTGGCGCGTTTCGATATAGCGCCGGTACAGCTCGAAGTACTCTTCCTTGAACGCCGGGCGCGCTGCGGTTACGGTCAGGTCGGCGTTACGTTTGAGTATGCGACGCTGCTGGCGGTTGGGGATGAAGCGCGCCGCCGGGATGCGCGCCGGCACGCAGGCGTTGCAGTTCTGGCAGTGTGGGCGGTACAGGTGGTCGCCACTGCGGCGAAAGCCCATTTCCGACAAATCGGCGTACACGTGCACGTCCATCGGCTGGCTGGGGTCGAGGAACAGCGTGGTCGCTTGCTCCTCCGGCAGGTAGCTGCAGGAATGGGGCTGAGTGGCATAGAACTTCAACCGCGCCAACTCTGTCATGATCGACCCCTTCGGTGAGACGTTGTTTTAAGTGTAAGCCAGCTACGGGAACTCGCCTAGGCAACCCATGAAGCACTGTTGGGCTGGTCAAGGTGGCGTGCCAGGTAGCTGGCGAACTCGGCACGGCTGATGGCGTGGGCGCCCAGGCTGTGCAAGTGGTTGGTCGGCATCTGGCAGTCGATAAGCACGAAGCCGGCGTCTCGCAGGTGATTGACCAAGGCCACGAAACCGACCTTGGAGGCGTTGTCGGCGCGGCTGAACATCGATTCGCCAAAGAACAGCTGGCCCATGGCCAGACCGTACAGGCCCCCGACCAGTTCGCCGTCCTGGCGAACTTCAACCGAATGAGCGATGCCACGGCGGTGCAGCTCGCAGTAGGCGTTGCGCATGGTGTCGGTGATCCAGGTGCCGTCAGCGTAGTCGCGAGGCGCGGCGCAGGCGGCGATCACGGCCGGGAAGTCGGTGTCGAAGCTGACCTGGTAACGGCCTTGGCGTATCAGCTTGGCCAGCGAGCGTGACACATGCAACTGGTCGGGCAACAACACCGTGCGCGGGTCGGGTGACCACCACAGGATCGGCTGGCCGTCCTGGTACCACGGGAAGCAGCCATGGCGATACGCCTGCACCAGGCGCTCGGGGCTCAGGTCGCCGCCGGCGGCCAGTAGGCCGTTGGGGTCGTGCAGCGCCTTTTCCAGGGGCGGGAAGGTCAGCGAGTCGCGGGTCAGCCAGGTGAGCATGGTCTATCGTGCGGTGGGGGAGGGGAGAGGGCAGCATGGCTTGGGAGAAAAGCGGGGTCAATCTCTTTGGGGGCCTCAAACCAGCGCGGTTACCTGCATAAGGCTACCCCTACAGCGAGGTGAGGCAGTTTTGCGGCAATTCAGGGCAATTTCCTACACATTCATCCAGCCGCAGGCACCATCCGCTACATTTGCTGTCACACCTGTGCAAAAACACAGCATAAGCCTTTGTCACAAAAGAAAATGCATGCTCAAATTGCAGCTATAGGAATTCGCCCCCGGCCAAACCCCCATACGGCGTGCCGCCATGGCGGCTGGCGGGCAGTAATGTTAAAAGTAGTGGTTCGTTGGTCGCGCAGCGGCCGATCACTATTGGACGCGCACCACGCGCAGGAATAGACGCGTTTTGAAGAAATCCACCGCAACTCCAGCTCCATTGCCTGTGCCACTGTGGCGGCAGCAGCTGCATTATCGCCTCAAGGAAGGTGCGTTGATCGCTGTCGGCGCTCTGTGCCTGTACCTGTGGATGGCGCTGCTGACCTACGATACGTCGGACCCGGGCTTCAGCCACACCAGCAACGTCGACCAGGTGCAGAATGCGGCCGGGCGTGCCGGTGCCTATTTCGCCGACATCCTGTTCATGGTGCTGGGTTACTTCGCCTATATTTTTCCGCTGCTGCTGGCGGTCAAGACCTGGCAGATTTTCCGCGAACGCCACCAGCCGTGGGACTGGAGTGGCTGGCTGTTCTCCTGGCGGCTGATTGGCCTGGTGTTCCTGGTGCTGTCGGGGGCGGCGCTGGCGCATATCCACTTCCACCCGCCCGCCAGCCTGCCGTTCTCTGCCGGTGGCGCACTGGGCGAAAGCCTGGGCGACCTGGCGCGCAACCTGCTGAACGTGCAGGGCAGCACGTTGATGTTCATTGCCCTGTTCCTGTTCGGCCTGACCGTCTTCACCGACCTGTCGTGGTTCAAGGTGATGGACCTGACCGGCAAGATCACCCTCGACCTGTTCGAACTGGTGCAAGGGGCTGCCACCCGCTGGTGGGAAGCGCGCAACGAGCGCAAGCGCCTCGAGGCACAGCTGCGCGAGGACGAACCGGTGTTCAAGGCCGCGCCGATGGCTGCCGAGAAGCGTGAGCCGGCCAAGCCGTCACTGCGCGAGCGCATCCTCAAGCGTGAAGAGCCACCCGCTCAGCCGGTCGAGCCACGTGAGCCAACCCTTGCACGCGAACCGATTGTGCCGCCACGTGAAACGGCGCCTGAGGCGTTGGCGCCGCGTGAAACCGTGGTGCCCCGCCAGCAGCACGCAGCGCCCACCATTGTGCCGCCGTCAGCCGCCAGCAGAGCGCCGGAGCCGAGCAAGCGGGCGATGAAGGAAAAGCAGGCGCCGCTGTTTGTCGACAGCGCCGTGGAGGGCACCTTGCCCTCGATTTCCATCCTCGACCCGGCCGAACAGAAGAAGATCGAGTATTCGCCAGAATCCCTGGCCGGTGTCGGCCAGTTGCTGGAAATCAAGCTCAAGGAATTCGGTGTGGAAGTGGCGGTGGATTCGATCCACCCCGGCCCGGTGATTACCCGTTACGAAATCCAGCCGGCCGCCGGCGTGAAGGTCAGCCGCATCGCCAACCTGGCCAAGGACCTGGCGCGTTCGCTGGCCGTGACCAGTGTGCGAGTGGTCGAGGTCATCCCTGGCAAGACCACGGTGGGTATCGAGATACCCAACGAAAACCGCCAGATGGTGCGCTTCTCCGAAGTGCTGGCCACGCCGCAGTACGACGAGCAGAAATCGCCCGTCACGCTGGCGCTGGGCCACGACATTGGCGGCAAGCCGGTGATCACCGACCTGGCCAAGATGCCGCACCTGTTGGTGGCCGGTACAACCGGCTCCGGTAAGTCGGTAGGTGTGAACGCGATGATTTTGTCGATCCTGTTCAAGTCCAGCCCGGAAGACGCGCGACTGATCATGATCGACCCGAAAATGCTTGAACTGTCCATCTACGAAGGCATCCCGCACCTGCTGTGCCCGGTGGTCACCGACATGAAGGACGCCGCCAACGCCCTGCGCTGGAGCGTGGCCGAGATGGAGCGGCGCTACAAACTGATGGCGGCCATGGGCGTGCGGAACCTGGCCGGTTTCAACCGCAAGATAAAGGACGCCCAGGAAGCTGGCGAAATCATCCATGACCCGCTGTATCGCCGTGAGAGCATGGACGATGAGCCGCCTGCGCTGAAAACCCTGCCGACCATCGTGGTGGTGGTGGACGAATTCGCCGACATGATGATGATCGTCGGCAAGAAGGTCGAAGAGCTGATCGCCCGTATCGCGCAGAAGGCACGGGCGGCCGGTATTCACCTGATCCTCGCCACCCAGCGCCCGTCGGTGGACGTGATCACCGGCCTGATCAAGGCCAACATCCCGACCCGTATGGCGTTCCAGGTGTCGAGCAAGATCGACTCGCGTACCATCATCGACCAGGGCGGTGCCGAGCAGTTGCTGGGCCATGGCGACATGCTGTACATGCCGCCGGGCACCAGCCTGCCGATCCGGGTGCACGGCGCATTCGTGTCCGACGACGAAGTGCACCGCACGGTCGAGGCGTGGAAGCTGCGTGGCGCCCCGGACTACAACGACGACATCCTCAACGGCGTCGAAGAGGCCGGTAGCGGCTTTGACGGCGGCGGCGGCGGTGGCGAGGGTGACGATGCCGAAACCGACGCCCTGTATGATGAGGCGGTGCAATTCGTGCTCGAGAGCCGTCGTGCCTCCATTTCTGCCGTGCAACGCAAGCTGAAGATCGGCTACAACCGTGCCGCGCGCATGATCGAGTCGATGGAGATGGCTGGCGTTGTCACCCCGATGAACAGCAACGGCTCGCGGGAAGTGATAGCCCCGGGCGGCCCGCGCGACTGATGAACACCCTGCCGGGCGCCAACGGTGGCGCCCGGCCTTTTCAACGCTCAATGAGGATTCCCATGCGCGCGATTCGCATGCTGTTGGTTTCTGCCCTTACCCTGGGCTCGGTTACTGCTTATGCCGGTGAGCAAGACGTACAACGCCTGACCCAGTTGCTGGAAAAGTCGCAGACCATCGAGGCCAACTTCTCCCAGCTGACCCTGGGCGCCGATGGCACCAGCCTGCAGGAAACCTCGGGCAAGATGACGGTCAAGCGCCCGGGCCTGTTCTACTGGCACACCGATGCACCGCAGGAGCAGGTGGTGGTGTCGGACGGCAAGAACGTCACCCTGTGGGACCCGGACCTGGAACAGGCCACCATCAAGAAGCTCGACGTGCGCCTGAACCAGACCCCGGCCCTGTTGCTGTCCGGTGACGTGTCGAAGATCAGCCAGAGCTTTGATATCGCGTCCAAGGAGCAGGGCGAAGTAATGGACTTCACCCTCAAGCCAAAGACCAAGGACACCTTGTTCGACTCGCTGCGCGTGTCGTTCCGCAAAGGCCTGATCAATGACATGCAGCTGATCGACAGCGTTGGCCAGCGCACCAACATCCTGTTCAATGGCGTCAAGGCCAACCAGGCGGTGCCGGACAGCAAGTTCAAGTTCGACATCCCCAAGGGCGCGGACGTGATCAAGGAGTAACCAGAGCTCGCCATGGACCTGTTTCGAAGCGAACCCGTCGCCCAGCCCCTGGCCGCCCGTCTGCGCCCGTCCAGCCTGGATGAGTACGTCGGCCAGGAGCACCTGCTGGCGCGCGGCAAACCGCTGCGCGAAGCGCTGGAACAAGGTGCGCTGCACTCGATGATCTTCTGGGGGCCGCCCGGGGTCGGCAAGACCACGCTGGCGCGGTTGCTGGCGCAGTTCTGCGATGCGCACTTCGAAACGGTGTCGGCGGTGCTGGCCGGGGTGAAAGAGATCCGCCAGGCCGTGGAGGTGGCCAAACAGCAGGCTGGCCAATATGGCCGTCGCACCATCCTGTTCGTTGACGAGGTGCACCGCTTCAACAAGTCGCAGCAGGACGCCTTTTTGCCCTATGTCGAGGACGGCACGCTGCTGTTCATCGGTGCCACCACCGAAAATCCGTCGTTCGAGCTGAACAACGCGCTGCTGTCACGGGCGCGGGTGTATGTGCTCAAGAGCCTGGACGAAGCGGCCCTGCGCAAGCTGGTCAACCGTGCGCTGACGGAAGAGCGTGGCCTGGGCAAGCGCAACCTGCGGGTGGGCGACGACGCCTTCAAGATGCTGATGGCCGCCGCCGACGGCGATGGCCGGCGCATGCTCAACTTCCTCGAGAACGCCTCGGACCTGGCTGAAGACGGCAGCGAGATCGACGTCGAGATGTTACAGAGCCTGCTGGGTGACAGTCGCCGCCGCTTCGACAAAGGCGGCGAGGCGTTCTACGACCAGATATCCGCGCTGCACAAGTCGGTGCGCGGCTCCAACCCCGATGGCGCCCTGTACTGGTTTGCACGCATGCTCGACGGCGGCTGCGATCCGCTGTACATCGCCCGCCGCGTGGTGCGCATGGCCAGCGAGGACATCGGCAACGCCGACCCGCGTGCGCTTAGCCTGTGCCTGGCTGCCTGGGATGTGCAGGAGCGCCTTGGCAGCCCCGAGGGCGAGTTGGCGGTGGCCCAGGCCATCACCTACCTTGCCTGTGCACCCAAGAGCAACGCGGTGTACGTGGGCTTCAAGACCGCCCTGCGTGAAGCGGCCGAGCACGGTTCGCTGGAGGTGCCGTTGCACTTGCGCAATGCCCCGACCAAGCTGATGAAGCAGTTGGGCTATGGCGACGAGTACCGCTATGCCCATGATGAACCCGACGCCTACGCCGCCGGAGAGGATTACTTCCCCGATGAACTGGAGCCGCGCCAGTACTATCAGCCGGTGCCCCGTGGCCTGGAACTGAAAATTGGCGAGAAGCTGCGCCACCTGGCTGACCTCGACCGCAACAGCCCCCGCCAGCGGAGAAAACCATGATTGCACTCATCGCCGCAGTCAGCGCCGGTGGTATTGCTGGTACCTTGTTGCGCTTCGCTACCACCAACTGGGTGGCGGCCCACTGGCCACGGCACTTCTATGCCGGTACGCTGGCGGTCAACCTGGTTGGCTGCCTGCTGATCGGCTTGCTCTATGGCTTGTTCTTGCACAAGCCGCTGGCGCCGGTCGAATTGCGCGCCGGCCTGATTGTCGGCTTTCTCGGTGGCCTGACGACCTTTTCCTCCTTCTCGCTCGATACCGTGCGCCTGATGGAAAGCGGGCAAGTGCCCCTTGCCTTGGGCTATACCAGTATCAGCGTGGTGGGCGGGCTGCTCGCAACCTGGGCTGGCCTGTCCTTGACCCGATTCTGAACCAACACCTACATATAACGAGAGAACGATATGCTCGATTCCAAACTGTTACGCGGCCAACTTCAGGAAGTGGCGGACCGCCTGGCCTCCCGTGGCTTCAGCCTGGATGTCGCGCGCATCGAATCACTGGAAGAGCGCCGCAAGGCGGTGCAGACCCGCACCGAACAACTGCAGGCTGAGCGTAACGCCCGTTCCAAGTCCATCGGCCAGGCCAAGGCCAAGGGCGAAGACATCGCCCCGCTGATGGCGGACGTCGAGCGCATGGCCAACGAACTGGCTGCCGGCAAGGCTGAGCTGGACGCCATTCAGGCCGAGCTGGATGGCATCTTGCTGACCATTCCCAACTTGCCGGACGCCAGCGTGCCGGTTGGCGCCAGCGAAGACGATAACGTCGAAGTGCGCCGTTGGGGCACGCCGAAGGCGTTCGACTTCGAAATCAAGGACCATGTGGCCCTCGGTGAAATCAGCGGTGGCCTGGACTTCGAAGCGGCTGCCAAGCTGTCCGGCGCCCGTTTTGCTGTGCTGCGTGGTCCGGTTGCCCGCCTGCACCGCGCCCTGGCGCAGTTCATGATCAACCTGCACACCGGCGAGCATGGCTACGAGGAACACTACACCCCGTACATGGTGCAGGCGCCGGCGCTGCAGGGCACTGGCCAGTTGCCGAAGTTCGAGGAAGACCTGTTCAAGATCACCCGCGAAGGCGAGGCTGACTTCTACCTGATCCCGACCGCCGAAGTGTCGCTGACCAACCTGGTGGCGGGTGAAATCCTCGACGCCAAGCAGCTGCCGCTGAAACTGGTTGCCCATACCCCTTGCTTCCGCAGCGAAGCCGGCGCTTCTGGCCGTGACACCCGCGGCATGATTCGCCAGCACCAGTTCGACAAAGTCGAGATGGTGCAGGTGGTAGAGCCGGCCAAGTCGATGGAAGCCCTGGAAGGCCTGACCGCCAACGCCGAACGCGTGCTGCAGTTGCTTGAGCTGCCATACCGCGTGCTGGCCCTGTGCACTGGCGACATGGGCTTTGGTGCGGTGAAAACCTACGACCTGGAAGTGTGGGTGCCGAGCCAGGACAAGTACCGCGAAATCAGCTCGTGCTCCAACTGTGGTGACTTCCAGGCGCGCCGCATGCAGGCTCGCTGGCGCAACCCGGAAACCGGCAAGCCAGAGCTGGTACACACGCTCAACGGCTCCGGTCTGGCCGTAGGCCGTACCCTGGTTGCTGTGCTGGAAAACTACCAGCAGGCCGACGGTTCGATCCTGGTGCCGGAAGTGCTGAAGCCTTACATGGGCGGCGTCGAGGTCATCCGCTAAATGGATTACCTGCCGCTGTTCCACAAGCTGCAGGGTGGCCGCGTGCTGGTCGTCGGTGGCGGTGAGATCGCCTTGCGCAAGGCGCGCCTGCTGGCCGATGCCGGCGGCTTGCTGCGCGTGGTGGCGCCGGACGTCGACGGCCAGTTGGCCGCGTTGGCCCGGGAAGGTGGCGGGGAGGTGCTGGTGCGTGGCTATCAGGCAGCCGATCTGGTCGGTTGCCGGCTGGTGATCGCGGCGACTGACGACCCTGGGCTGAATGCCCAGGTGTCGGCCGATGCGCAGGCCCTTAGCCTGCCGGTCAATGTGGTGGATGCGCCGGCCCTGTGTACGGTGATCTTCCCGGCGATCGTGGACCGTTCGCCGCTGGTAATTGCGGTTTCCAGCGGCGGTGACGCCCCGGTATTGGCCCGCCTGATTCGAGCCAAGCTCGAGGCGTGGATCCCTTCGGCCTATGGTGAGCTGGCCGGGCTGGCTGCACGCTTCCGGCACAAGGTCAAATCCCTGTACCCGGACGTCAACCAGCGTCGCGGCTTCTGGGAAACCGTGTTCCAGGGGCCGATTGCCGAGCGTCAGCTGGCCGGGCAGGGTGCTGAAGCCGAACGTCTGTTGCAGGCGATGGTGGACGGCGTACCGGTGCAGCAGGGTGGTGAGGTGTACTTGGTTGGTGCAGGCCCGGGTGATCCGGACTTGCTGACCTTCCGTGCCTTGCGCCTGATGCAGCAGGCCGACGTGGTGCTGTACGACCGCCTGGTCGCACCTGCCATCATCGATATGTGTCGTCGTGATGCCGAGCGTATCTACGTAGGCAAGCGCCGCGCTGATCATTCAGTGCCGCAGGACCAGATCAACCGCCTGTTGGTCGATCTGGCTCGGCAGGGCAAGCGGGTGCTGCGCCTGAAGGGTGGCGATCCGTTCATCTTCGGCCGGGGCGGCGAAGAGATCGAAGAGCTGGCCGAGCATGGCATTCCGTTCCAGGTGGTGCCGGGCATTACCGCGGCCAGCGGCTGCTCGGCGTATGGCGGCATTCCGCTGACTCACCGCGACTATGCCCAGTCGGTGCGCTTCGTCACCGGGCACCTCAAGGACGGCACCAGCAATCTGCCGTGGAATGACCTGGTGGCGCCGGCGCAGACCTTGGTGTTCTACATGGGGTTGGTGGGCTTGCCGACCATCTGTGCCGAGCTGATTCGCCACGGGCGTGCCGCGAGTACCCCGGCGGCGTTGGTGCAGCAGGGGACCACGCGTAATCAGCGAGTGTTCACCGGCACCTTGGCGGACTTGCCAGACCTGGTGGCCCAGCATGAGGTGCACGCGCCGACCCTGGTGATTGTGGGGGAGGTGGTGCAGTTGCGTGACAAGCTGGCCTGGTTCGAAGGTTCACAGAACAGCTGAAATCGTTGGGGCCGCTTTGCGGTCCATCGCACAGGCCCCAGGCATTGCAAGGTCCTTGTGAGAGCGGCCTTGTGTCGCGATGGGCTGCAAAGCAGCCCCGGCTTTCTCAAGCCTGCCAAATCCCTTTGCCCACCAACCGCTCTCTATCATGCGGCAAACCAAAGTCCTGCAAAGGCCCTTTAGGCACAATCCCGTTCGGGTTGATGGTCTTGTGGCTCATGTAATAGTGCTTCTGGATATGCTCCATGTTCACCGTACCCGCCACCCCAGGCCACTGGTACAGCTCACGCAGCCAGTTGGACAGGTTGTGGTAGTCGCTCAGGCGGCGCAGGTTGCACTTGAAGTGCCCGTGGTACACCGCATCGAAGCGCACCAATGTAGTGAACAGGCGTACATCAGCCTCGGTCAGGTACTCACCCGCCAGGTAGCGATTGCGGCCTAGCAAGGCTTCCAGGTAATTCAGTTCGTTGAACACATCGTCAAAGGCAGCCTCGTAAGCGTCTTGCGTGGTGGCAAAGCCTGCGCGGTACACACCGTTGTTCACCGCCGGGTAGATGCGCTCGTTCAGTGCTTCGATGGTCGGGCGCAGCGATTCGGGGTAAAGGTTCAGTGTATTGCCGGTCAGCTCGTTGAATGCGCTGTTGAATATGCGGATGATTTCTGCCGACTCATTGTTGATGATTCGCTTCTCTTTCTTGTCCCACAGTACAGGCACCGTCACGCGCCCTGTGTAGTGCGGGTCATCCTGGGTGTAGCGCTGGTGCAGGTATTGCAGGGCGTCGAGGTGGTCCCCGCTGGAGCCTTGCTGCTGATCGAAGGTCCAGCCATGGTCCTGCATCAGCCAGCTGACCACTGACACGTCGATCAACGGCTCCAGGCCTTTCAGCGCGCGAACGATCAGGGTGCGGTGGGCCCATGGGCAGGCCAGCGACACATACAGATGGTAGCGGCCGCCCTCGGGGGCGGGCAGCTGATTGCGGCGCTGGGCATTCTCACGCTTGAACGTGCCGTCCTTGCCGTTTTCATACCACTGGTCGTGCCAGCGACCGTCGATCAATAGGCCCATGGTGAGCTCCTGAAACAAAGTTGTTTGTCGTTGGAGCCCAGTCTAGGGCAAATCGTTCGAAGAAATAGCGCAAAGATCGGGGTTCTATTATCGGCTAAATCGATCTATTTCGAGTGTCCCAATAGCCTTGCGCTGTTACGAAGGCCTGCTCCCGGTGCTGTCCCAAGCCACGCAGGGCCAGCGCCATGGTCGCAATCAGGGCCTTTTCGCCATAACTGTCTTCCACTTCGCCACGCCAGAACGCCAGCAAGTGCTCTGCCTGCAGGCTGGGTGGCTTGACATGGCGGCGTTCGCTCAGCGCTGGCCACTCTTCATCCCACGCCTCACCCGCCGTGGTGCCGTAGAGATGGCTGATGACATCGGGATTGACCTCGATTTCGCCGCCATCACCCTTGATCACCACGGCATGGTCGCCCAGCAAGCGGCTGGCTTCGCGGTGCACTGCCTGGTAACCGGGGTGAAAGATGCTCTGCAATCCACAGCGAGCGCCCAGCGGATTGAGCACCCGAGCCAGCGAGTGGATGGGCGAGCGCAGGCCCAGTGTATTGCGCAGGTCGATCATGCGTTGCAGCTGCGGCGCCCAGTCGTGCAGCGGGAAGAATGCCAGCTGGTGTTGGTCCAGTGCGTTGCCGACGGCGGTCCAGTCGCGGCACAGCGGAATCTGCAGCAGGTCGAGCAGTTGCTCTGTGTACATACGCCCGGCAGTGTGTGCGCCACCGCCGTGCATCAGGATGCGAACGCCATTGCTGGCCAGGCACTTGGCGGCCAGCAGGTACCAGGGCAGGTGACGCTTCTTGCCGGCGTACGTGGGCCAGTCCAGGTCAACGGCGATGCGCGGCGCCTGCAGGTAGGCGCGCAAGGCCTCGGTGAAGCCAGCCAGCTCTTCGGCGCTTTCTTCCTTGTGCCGCAGCAGCATGAGGAAGGCACCGAGCTGGGTGTCTTCAACCTTGCCTTCCAGCAGCAGGGTCATGGCTGCACGGGCCTCCTCGCGGGTCAGGCCACGCGCGCCGCGCTTGCCTTTGCCGAGAATGCGCACGAATTCGGCGAACGGGTGTTCGGCGGGGGTTTCCAGAGTGAGCGGACGAGGTTCGGTCATATACAGTTGGTCGGCTTGGGCAGGCCCGCCAGCTTGGCGGCGAGTTTGGCGGGGGTGCCGTTGAACAGGCGGTTAAGGTGCGGGCTGTTGCCCTTTTCAGGGCCCAGCTTGAGGGCCGTGTACTTGATCAGCGGGCGGGTGGCCGGAGACAGCTGGTATTCCTGATAGAACTGACGGAGCAGTTCGAGGATTTCCCAGTGGTCCGCCGTCAACGGGATACCCTCGCGCTTGGCCAAAGCCTCGGCGGCGTCGTGGGACCAGTCTTGCAGGTCGATCAGGAAGCCATCCTTGTCCAGGGCGATCACCTGATCGCCAACGGTGAGCGTATTCATAGCCAGCTGTTGACCTTGTCGTATTGCAGCGACAGTTCGACGAACTCGGCGTAGTCCACTGCCTTTGCCAGGTCGTTGCCGACCGCGCGGGCGTGTACATCCTCGTCCAGGGCGAACAGGCGCTGGGCCAGGCCGGCGGCTTGCAGATGGCCATGCGGCTCGCTGCCGCTGCGCAGGGCATACACGGCATCGCCGCACAGCAGCAGGGCATCTTCGGCACCGAGCAGGCGCAGGCAACTGGCCAGGCGCTCGTCGCCAAACGGGGAATGGGCAATTACATGCAGGGTCTTCATCAGAGCGTTATCACCTGGTCGAAACGGGCTATCAGCGCGGCCAGCGATGCGTCATCAAGCACTTGCACCGGCAGCGCCAGGGTATGGGCTGCCAGGCCACGACGGGCCAGGCTGTGGTTGCAGGCGAACAGTTCTTCGACACCGAACATCGGCAACGCCTGCAGGTTGGCGGCCAGGTTCTTCTGTTGCACGGCGGCGGGTTGCTGGTCCGGCGCGAGCTGGAACACACCATCGTCGAGGAACAGCATGCCCAACGGCAGGTCGAACGCGCCGCCGGCCAGGGCGATGTCCAGCGCCTCGCGGGCAGAGGGGCCATTCCACGGTGCCTGACGGCTGATGATCAACAAAGACTTGGCCATATCAGTCGCCTCCGAAGCAGACAAGGCGGTCGGCCACTTGCGCGGCCTCGTGCAGTTGGCCCAGCCCCGACAGTTCCCAGGGCTTGGGCAGGTTCACGGCCGGGCGCTGGTAGCGGTTGGCCTCTGCTTCGTCGAGCACGCCACGGCGCAGGGCGGCGGCGATACACACCACGGCGTCCAGGTGGTGGGTCTGTATGAACGTGTGCCACTGGTCAGCCACGTCCAGTTCGTCCTGGGGTGCGACGACGTTGGCCGAGGCACTGTGCACCCCGTCCTGATAGAAGAACAGTCGGGCAATCTCATGCCCGCCGGCCAGCACCGCTTCGGCGAAGCGCAGGGCGCGTCGCGAAGAGGGCGCATGGGCCGGGGAGAACACCGCGATAGCGAATTTCATGGCTAACTCATGCAAAGGAATGGTGCCATGATAAAGCAAAAAAGCCCGCGCCCGCTTGTGCAAGCGGGCGCTTGCTTTTCATTCAAGCTTCAGGTTCAAGCCTGCTCCTTGCCCTCTGGCAAGAACCAGTTCAGCACCAGCGCACAAATCCCCCCGGTAGCCACACCCGACTCCAGCACATTGCGAATCGCCGCCGGCATGTGCGCCAGGAACTCCGGCACCTGCGCCACACCCAGTCCCAGTGCCAACGACACGGCAATAATCAGCAGCGCCCGACGGTCCAGCCGGGTACTGGCCAGAATATTGATCCCTGAAGCCGCAACCGCGCCAAACATGACCATCGCCGCGCCGCCCAGCACCGGCTCCGGCACGGCCTGAATCACCCCGGCAACACTCGGGAACAGCCCCAGCAACACCAGCATCACGGCAATCCACATACCGATATGACGGCTAGCGATACCGGTCAGCTGAATCACCCCGTTGTTCTGGGCAAAAATCGAGCTAGGGAAGGTGTTGAACAGACCGGCCAGCAGCGAGTTGGCGCCGTTGACCAGCACGCCCCCCTTGATCCGCTGCATCCACACCGGCCCTTCGACCGGCTGGCGCGACACCTTGCTGGTGGCGGTAACGTCACCGATGGCTTCCAGCGAAGTGACAAGGTAGATCACCAGCATCGGAATGAACAGTGCCCACGAGAAGCCCAGGCCAAAGTGCAGCGGTGTCGGCACCTGGAACAGCGCGGCCTCGTGCATGCCGGTAAAGTCCAGGCGGCCCAGGTATCCGGCCAGCGCGTAGCCGACCACCAGGGCGATGACGATGGCGCAGCTGCGCATCCACACCACCGGGATACGGTTGAGAACGACGATGATCGCCAGTACCACGCCCGACATCAGCAGGTTTTCGCCATTGGCAAAGGTGCCATTGGCCATGGCCCCAAAACCACCGCCCATGCTGATCAGGCCGACCTTGATCAGTGTCAGGCCGATCATCAACACGACGATGCCAGTCACCAGCGGGGTGATCAGGCGTTTGACGAAGGGCAGGATGCGCGACACGCCCATCTCGACAAACGAGCCCGCGATTACTACGCCAAAAATGGCTGCCATTACGCCCTCAACCGGCGTGCCTTGCTTGACCATCAGCGCACCGCCGGCAATCAGCGGGCCGACGAAGTTGAAGCTGGTGCCCTGAACGATCAGCAGCCCCGCGCCAAATGGGCCGAAGCGTTTGCACTGGACGAAGGTGGCGATACCCGAGATCACCAGCGACATCGAAACGATCAAATTGGTATCACGTGCAGATACACCCAACGCCTGGCAGATCAGCAGGCCAGGAGTGACGATCGGTACGATGATCGCCAGCAGGTGCTGCAGGGCTGCCAGCAGGCCGATCAACAGCCGTGGCTTGTCCTCCAGACCAAGCACCAGTTCATTGGCAGGCGCCGCTGCGCCTGGGCTGTGTTCGTGTGAGCTCATTGCTGAAAGCCGCCCCGGAAGAAAAAAGGAGCGCATTCTACGGGGTGATGGCGGATAGCGGTAGAGAAAACGGGATGACGGCACGAGCATCTTGCAGCTCAACCCATTTCCAACGCCCACAAAAAAGCCCGCCGAAGCGGGCTTCTTGCGGTACAGCAATCAATCAGTCATCACGACTCATGATGCCAAACAACTGCAGCAGGCTGACAAACAGGTTGTAGATCGACACATACAGGCTGATGGTCGCCATGATGTAGTTACGCTCACCACCGTGAATGATCGCGCTGGTCTGGAACAGGATGCAGACCGACGAGAACAGCACGAAGCCAGCGCTGATTGCCAGTTGCAGGCCGCTGATCTGGAAGAAGAAGCTGGCAACGACAGCACCCAGCAAAACGAAGAAGCCAGCAGTGATGAAGCCGCTCAGGAAGCTCATGTCCTTGCGGGTGATCAGCACGTAGGCCGACAGACCACCAAACACCAGCGCAGTCATGGCAAACGCGGAACTCACTACCTCGGCGCCACCGGCCATGCCCAGGTAACGGTTGAGGATCGGGCCGAGGATGAAGCCCATGAAACCGGTGAGCGCGAAGGTGGACACCAGGCCCCAGGCCGAATCACGCAGTTTGTTGGTAAGGAAGAACAGCCCGTAGAAGCCGATCAGCACCACGAACACGTTCGGGTAGCCGACGCGCATCTGCTGGGCAACGAAAGCCATGACACCGCTGAAGGCAAGAGTAAGCGCCAGCAGGCTGTACGTGTTGCGCAGGACCTTGCTGATCTCCTGCTGCTCGACCTGCTGGCCGTGGTGGACGGCGTAATCCTGTTCGCGCATGGCGACACTCCTTGGTAAACCTGTGGTTTCGGACGTTCAGATGCTAGGAGTCTATCAGAGCTCCTGCAACCCGCGACACAGAGAGTTTGACAGCGTGTTTCATTAAGGTATTATGGCGGCCGCAAAACGAGCTGGAAGCGTGGCCGAGTGGTTTAAGGCAACGGTCTTGAAAACCGTCGATGGGCAACTATCCTAGAGTTCGAATCTCTACGCTTCCGCCATACAAGTGCTTGATTTCATTGATGTTCGCCGCCGCTTGACCCTCAAATGGGAGCGTTTTGGGAACACTTTGGGAATGACAGGCAGAAGAAAGGGGCCCTTGCGGCCCCTTTTTTTCGCGTTCAGGTCAACCTGAGCGCCTGATTCAACAACCCCACTGCATCCGGGCCGTCCTCGCTGATCCACTTCGCGTAGTGCTTGAAGATCATCGCTGTCAACGTGTACCCCATCTGATCCGCAATCCACTCGGAGCGGTTGCTACAGTCACTTAGCGTTTTGATGATCCGCAAGTCGTCCCAGGATAGTGGCTGACAGCTTCGCCGACATCCCACTTCGGGCCGTTGGCATTCGCAGGGATGGACTGGGCACTTCCAGGTGACGGCTTCACGACAATCATTCCATGTGGGGAGGGCTGATGATACGAGAAGGAGCTTGGCCAACCAAGGTGGGGTTAGAAGGCTTGCCCGGTTTATGGGTAGAAGAATGCCTGCTGCTAGGCGGGCACGCACTATCACGCAGGGATAGCGGTCTCTAATATCCCGCGAAAATTAAGCGAAAGAAACGTCCTCACAGCGTTGAGGGATGGTCGAAGGCGGCGTGCTTAGCTGTTTGACCCACATGTTTGCCGATGAGTGTTCTTCCGCCAACCCCGTAAATTCATGCCGAAGAGACAGATTTGGAGGATGATCAACGCCCACGCTTCTGATTGCCAGCCCCACACAGCCCACAACACATTGCTGGCAATGAAGCAGCAGAAGCCTAACTTCCTTCTCCCGGGGCGGCGGGAACCAATGCACCATGCTGCCAGCACGGTCATGGCCATGGCAGGCCATTCGAGTAACTCGATCCAATGATTCATGAAGCTTTACCCGACTGCTTGTTCGACATCTGCGGCGGATCCCTGCCAGCCGTGGCACTGGCAGGGAATGGCCTTATCAGGCGGCCCGCTGCTCGCCCTTGAGCATCTTTTTCTGGGCTTCCATGGTTTGCCCAAGTTGTTCCAGCACGTCCTTGCCAAGAAGCTTTTTGGCCGTCGGGAAGAGTTCGCCTTCTTCTTCCTCGATGTGGTGCTCCAGCAGCTCTTTCATGACTTTGACCCGACCGGCAAACTCAACGGAGCCGGTTTCTGTGTGTAGGAGGTCAGGGATGACGAGGGCGTCGACAGTGCGATGCTCTTCCTTGGCCTCGTAGTACATTTTCGCCTCTTCCTTGCCGCCGGCTTTTTTAATAGCCGGATACAGGATTTCCTCCTCAAGCGCTGTGTGGATCTGTAATTCTTGCTCGATTTTTTGCAGTAGCTCGGCCCGTTTTTTCACGGCTCGTTCTGTTGTGGCCGACAGTTCCTCGAGCAGCTTCTTCACCAGCTTGTGGTCTTGAATCAGTAAGTCGATAGCGTTCATGGCGTTACCTCATCACGGATTGGGTTTACGAAGTTTGCTTGTGGTTGAGTCGCAGCCAAGCGGCAGGGTTCAACTCTCTCGATGGCTGACACCTTCGAGCGGTGTAGCGACCATTGCGCCCCTTAAGGAGATAAGCTGTGTCGCGAGTCTGCCAATGAAAAGCAGCGCGCTCGCCTCGCAGCCGTCGCTGGTGATAGGCACACAAGAAGAACGGCGACCGGCATTCTGGAAAGACCCTGCCAGTTGCCGTTCCGATGGAATTTTTTGTGGCCCCTTTGCTCAATAGCGCATGAACTAGGGAGGGAATTCTGGTGGTGGGACAGCACCTGTATGTCACTGAGTATGAGCTTCACGGTGAGCCTCGGACATTTGTCATTCGTCTGGAGAAAATGAGTAATGCCGTCGCATGGCACTGCGCCAGCTGTGATGCCGGCATTGGTATCATCCCAAGATTCAGTCAGCAGAAGATCAAGCTGGTCAGTCGGCCGATGGCTGAGCGTTAAGGCGTCGCCAAGGTGAGGTGGCGGCTGGCTGGCGAGGGCCCCGAGTTCGTTCCGCAGCCTATCGATGTCAACAAATTCTGCGGGGCTCCCGAAGGTGCCTGAAGACCGACATCCGATCAACTTGCCTGGAGGTGTTGCCATGCAGCCGACAACTGAAGGTGCCGAAGAAAAAGGGCCAAGCGATGTAGGCATGGACGTAGTCTTGCGAAAAGCTCCGTCCATACCCCGATAGATGTTGCCTTTCTAGTTTTTCCTGCGTCGGGAACAGGCGATTGTTAACCCTGCGATGATCCCAAGCGCCGCGGCGCCTATTAGCAGGGGCGTTTTAGCTTTAGGTTTCCTCCACCCTCCGTCGATACTCCTTCTGTCACTTGGAGGCTCAAACAGGTTGCCTGATGAGGTTTCGGCTATGGGACTGCGATTTATCCCCCACCGCGTTACCCATCCAGACAACAAAGCTATTCCTGGTACTAGGTAGCTGGCCAAGTGTGCGAGGCGAGCAGCAGTCCCGACCGTTGTGTGAGCTCGAGGTGAAATTGCACAGGCTACCATTGCCTTGGCTACCCGTTCGGGATCGTAGATGGGGCTTGGCGGTGTCAGCGCATGCCCGGTGTAGTTGCCGCCGTCTCGGAAGCCGGGTGTGTCCATGACTGCTGGATAAATGTCGCACACATGGATGTTTGGAAACTTGGTCAGCTCCCCTCGCAGCGCCTCGGTCAGTCCACGCAAACCGAACTTGCTCGCCGAATAAGCCGCTGCATAGGGCTGGGCTACCCAGCTGCCCAGCGACAGTGTGTTGATCAAAATGCCGCTACCTTGCGCTTTGAAGAAGGGAAGGGCGACGTAGGCGCCTCGCAGGTAGCCAATCAGATCGGTCTGGATAACCTGTTCGTGAGCTTCCAGCGGGGTAGCCTCGAAGCTTCCGACCGCCCCAACCCCGGCGTTGTTGACCCAGATATCGATCCGTCCATGGCCAAACGCTGAGGCCTGGGCGGCCAGCGCTTGAACCTGGTCGCTGTGGGTGACGTCGGTGGTGATCGCTATGGCATCCGTACCACAATCGGTGCATTCATCCAGGACGTCAAATAATGCTTCTTCATCGCGGGCTGCGAGCACCAAGCGTGCGCCTTTGCAGGCAAAGGCGTGTGCGGCGGCGCGGCCTATGCCGCTGGATGCCCCTGTGATTACCACGACTTTGCCACGCAGCGGCCCCCTGACGGGATATCCACTACGGGGAGCTTCTTGCTCTGTGCCGCTGCTACGGTGTTCGAAGGGTGCGATGATTTCGTCGGCTTCAACCAGAGAGAGCTCAAGGGCGGTGCCATCGACCAGGGTCAAGGTCAGCCCTTCGACCGTACCTGCCTCTTTGTTTGGAAACACGGGTTCACCTTCAGCATCCAGGCTGTCGTATATGAAGCGTGTACCTTCGAGCCATCCCACGGCGGTGAGAAGCTCGGGGCCTAGATAATATTTCCCGTCTTGAAAGAAGCCTGGAAACTGATGCGCTCGCTCCACGTTTTCAACCCGGTAGCGCTCACCTGATTTCATACCTGTCGCTTGATCGACCATTATGCAAACCTCTATAGGTTGGGCCTGGAATATCAGCCTTTGCTGTGCTCGTCTGAAGTGGGCCCAGTGCCTCGCTTGATGCCTCGCGGGCCAGCAACGCCCCATATCCCCAGGCCAACAAGCGGTAGGGCCACGATCAGGAGAGCCCAGGCCGCTTTCACCGCATCTGTCTTGTCGCTCCGGAACACGCTGACGATGGCCCACAGGTCGATGAGCAGAAGAATTGCCGCAACGGCAATCCAGAAGTAACTGGCGAGACCGTTCATGATCACTCCTCCTCTAGAGGTGGTCAGGGCCCAAGGTGCCCGGTGCAGCACCTGGCACGAGGATGACCTTGCGACAGTTATCCTGCTTTTGATCGAACATTTTGTAGCCCATGGCCGCCTCTTCTAGGGCTAAGCGGTGAGTAACGATCAGTTCCGGTTGCAGGCGTCCTGCTTCAATGTGCTCCAGCAGTTCGGGAAGGTATTTTTGAACATGGGTCTGACCCATTTTGAAGGTCAGGCCTTTGTCGAAGGCATCACCGAACATGAAGCCGTGAATGAACCCCGCATAGACGCCGGGCACGCTGACTATGCCGCCACGTCGCACAGCCGCGATGCTCTGGCGCAGGGCCTTGCCGCTGCTACCTTCCAGTTTCAAGGCCGTCATCACGGTTTCCGTGGTGCTGCCTTTGGCTTCAAACCCGACGGCATCGATGACCGCGTCCACGCCACGCGTACCCGGTGTCTGGCGAATGATGCTGTCGGCAGGATCATCATCCTTTTCGAAGTTGATCGGGATGACGCCATAGGCTTGCTGGGCATAGGCTAGCCGGTAGTCGTTGTCATCCACCATAAAGACGATGTGAGCGCCCAGCATCCGTGCGCAGGCCGCACTCAACAGCCCCACTGGCCCCGCGCCATAGATCGCTACCGATGAGCCTTCGCCAATCTCGGCATTGATGACCGCTTGCCAAGCGGTGGGAAGGATGTCGGATAGGAACAGCACTTTGTCATCCGCGAGGGTCGTCGGGACTTTGAATGGCCCGACATTGCCTTTGGGCACCCTAACGTAATCAGCTTGGCCTCCAGGGATCCCTCCATACAGATGGCTGTATCCGAACAGCGCTGCGCCTGGTGGTATGCCCTTTTTGTTGATGATCGATCCGCGCCCGCTATTGGTGGTTTCACAGGCAGCGAAGAGATCATGCTGGCAGAAAAAGCAACTTCCACAAGCGATGACAAAAGGAATCACCACTCGGTCGCCAACCTGCAGGGTCGTCACGTCCCTGCCAACGTCCTCCACGATGCCCATGAATTCGTGGCCGAAGATGTCGCCTTGCTCTGTTTCCGGGATCTTGCCTCGATAGAGGTGGAGGTCGGATCCGCAGATGGCGGTGGCCGTCACTCTTAGGATGATGTCGTCTGCGTCTTGGAGGATGGGGTCTGGAACAGTATCGACCCGCACATCGTTAGCACCGTGGTAGGAGACTGCTCTCATAGTCTTGCTCCTGCAAAAAAAACGTGGGGTATGCAGGGGAAGTCTTTTGGGCTGGCAAAGTTCAGAGCAAACGCTTCAGTGGTGGGGGTAAGCAGTTTTGATTGACGCTAGGTCACGAGTTGGCGCCAGATGGCGACATGTACTGATCCTTACCGGGTGGGAAGCAGCTCTAGCATGGCACGGCTGAGCGTGTCCAAGGTGCAGGGCTTTTTAATGAAGCGCGCATTGGCAGGTAGGGAGCTGGGCGAGAAGACGACATGCCCTGAGACGATGATCACTGGCAACTCAGGATGCCCCCACCAGATGGCTTTGGCTAATTCGAGACCATCGATGTGCCCGGGCATCTGTATATCGGTAATGACTAGGGAAAGGTTTGGAATTTTGTCCAAGATAGCCAAGGCATCGTCCGCATTGGCGCAATCGGTGACGGCGTGACCGAGGTGCGTGACGGCCTCGGTCATCAGCCACCGAAGAACCTCATCGTTCTCTACTACCAACACCTGGTGTCGCATGGTTAGCCTCTCGCCCTACCTCTACAGACCTGGCATATAACAACTCGTTCCAAAGCGCTGACAGAGGATGACGAAGTGGTTTCTTTGCCCTGATGACTCAATGGGCTAGGCTGAACGCTTGGTACGTGTGGATGGTGGGAAACCGTAATGCGCCTGTACGACTTCATTGAGAGTGATATGGGAAGCATTCTCCAGGCTTGGGAGGATTTCGCACGTTCGGTCAAGACGGACTTACCCACTCAGGATTCAGCCGGCCTCAGGAATCACTCTGAGAAGATTCTGCGCACCGTTGCCGCTGATATGCGTACTGCTCAGACTGCGCATCAGCAGCCTGAAAAGGCGCAAGGTAGAGGCCCTCTAATGAGCAGCGATACGGCGGCTCAGACCCATGCCATTACTCGTTTGATAGCGGGATTTTCGATGGATCAATTGGTCTCTGAGTACCGAGCGTTGCGCTCCAGTGTTCTATCGCTCTGGCTGGCAAAAGAGACGCTTCGAGACGCAGAGCATGTTCAAGACATGATCCGCTTCAACGAGGCAGTAGACCAAGCCATGGTTGAATCCATTGCAGCCTATGGCGCAGCAGTGGAATCAACTCGAAAAATGGTACTGGCTGTGCTTGGCCATGATCTGCGTTCGCCATTGGGTGCGGTACTCATGGCTGGTGATCTAATCCTGCGACAGGATGAGTCAGGTGAGAAGGTAAAACTGCTCGCCACTCAGGTTTGTAACAGCGCTCGCCGGGCCAACAATATGGTGAACGACCTTCTGGATCTGGCGCGCTGTAATTTGGGAACAGGTATCCCGGTGCACCTGCAGCAGGTGGAGCTGAACCCGATCTGTCGCTCGGTCATCGAGGAACTGCGCGCGGGTTCCCCTGGGGCGAACATTATTTTGAACGAATCCGTACAGATCACCGGTCAGTTTGATCCTGACCGCATGGCTCAGGTCTTCTCTAACTTGATTGGCAATGCCCTACGCCATGGTGACTCGACGCTACCGATCCAGGTCACCTTCTTCAACGAAGCCGGAGTTCCGTGCTTCAGCGTGCACAATTCCGGAGAGCCGATTCCCAGGGATGTGATGCCTTATCTGTTCAAGCCAGAGGGGAGATATTCAAGCTATGCGGCAGAAGAAAAGGGCTCAGCCGCTGGGTTAGGTTTGGGGCTATTCATCGCATCGGAAATAGTCGCCAGCCATGGTGGCAGGATAGAGGTCGAGTCTGGCGTTGAAGGGGGGACGACCTTCCAGGTCATTCTGTTCTGATGCCTTCAGTCCGACTGGAAGCGCCTACCGTTGACAGCTAGGAAGCCTTCTCGCCTCAGCAATTCGGTGTTTGTAGGTTTGACCGTAACCTGCTCGAGTTCGGGAGCTGAGAACCAGCGACACTCCACGATCTCGTGTGAGGGGGGCGGCTGTACTGACGTTGGCACGTTCATGCGATAGAGCCAGTGCTCTTCCGATTGGAGTACGCTGTGTCCGAGGAACTGAGCATCCGTCAGTTGCATGCCGGTTTCTTCACAGAGCTCTCGACGGGCTGCTTCTAGCTGGGTCTCTCCAGGATCGATTTTTCCGCCTGGCAGTGACCACTCGGAAGCTTCTTTGCGCACCAGCAAGACTTTGTCGGCTTGCAGGCAAATGACAGTGGAGTGCAATTCTTTCGATTGGCTCATGACGGTTCCTCCGGTATGAACGGAAGGCCATACCTACATCTGGAAGTTCACTCCGCTCGGTGAATGGCCTGTCGGGTCGTTTCACCATCCTCTCAGCATGATTCCAACCGCTTCCATCCATCGGAACCTTGGGTGGAATTTCAACCATGCTGAAACCACAGTCGCTGCCTTGCTGTTACGAGGTCTGCCGGAGCTCCATGAAAAGACCTCAGTTTCGGTGTCGACCCGCACTCAAACTGAACGGCGAGATCAGCGTGAGGGTCGGAACGATAACTGTCACGAAAAAGGATGTTAACGATGAAAGCGATGACTCGACTGTTCACTGGCTTCGCCATGGTCGCCGCAATGGCAAGCACTGCAGCATGGGCGGATCAGCCTGGAGCAGATTGGAAAGTAACCAAGGATCAGGCCGAAGCAACCTTAAAAGGCGCCGGCTACACGCAGATCACCAAGATCGAGGCCGATGATGGTCATTGGGAGGGGGAAGGAATGAAAACTGACGGCAAGCAGTATGAGTTCCAGGTCGATCCGCACGACGGCAAGATCATCAAGGACGAGCTGGATAACTAATCAGGGCGGTTGTTGCTCTCTGATCGGCCCGCGCTTTGTGCGCGGGCTTTTTTTCGCCTATCAATTGGGAAAACTGTACTGTTTCCTTAGCCGGTCATTCCGTCATTCCTTGAATGGTGGCTTCGAAGATATTGGGGAAGCCAGGGTTATCCCTCTCCCTGGCTATTTGCTCAGCGGTTGTCTCCCGTCATTCCGCTGTCTTCGTCCTGAATCGCTTGCGACTCATCGTCCATACTTTCCTCCCGGTCAGATTTAATGCCGGTGGAATGGCCTCCTTGGCCACCCCGTTGGGTTGCACCACCGGCACGCTGAGGATCATCTTCCTGAAGGTTACTGCCGCGGCCATGCCCAGTTTGCTGACCCTCAGGTCTCCCTCCGGACATTTGACTACCTTTCTGGCCGGCTTCAGACGCCCGTTGTGGATCATTGGCAAAATTGCCAGGGTTGTTTTGAGCGGTGCCGCCTTGCTGACCAGCCTTGTCTTGATCGTTAGCCATGATCTCGCACCTCGTGTGTTCACACAGAGAGCCTGTGTTTTCTTCGGATGCCGGGAGAGTGCGGGATGCTCCCTTTACTTTCGTGCTAGCTGACCGGGGGCGCGAAAGATCGTAAAGCGCAACGTATCGTGTGATAAAGATCGTTGCAATGGTATAGGTAGGTGTGGCGATCTGAGCGCGGCTAACTTACTTCCAAGAGGGGCAGACGCTGCCGGATGTCGGCGATGAGCCGTCTGCCTTCTGCTTGCATCAGATCGCCATAATTTGCAATTGCGCCACACCTTCGGCACGTGAGAATGGCCTTTTTGTTCAACTTTATTGGTGTCACAAGGTCTTGCCCACCGCATTTTAGACATCTCAGTGTGACGCTCACAGCTTTCCTCTCCATGGATGTTGATTAGTATCCTTACGTTGCCGTGCTGTTCGTGAAACACGTTGCGGTAGATGGAGTGGCGCGGTGTGCTGAACGTTCACTTTGACATGAGGCTAGCTTGCCCAGCCCGCTGCTGGATGATGGCAACTACTGACAAGGGTGGCCGGGAATCCAAGTTGCGGGATGCGCCGGGATAATTTGGATAAGGCAAGCGGAGCGCGCCGGCCCAAGGATGGGCCAGAGCGTGAGGATGTAAGCCCGAAAGGGCCGTAGCCTGGCTTTGCCAGGGTGCGGTTTACGACAGCCGTCCCAAGAGGGGCACGCCAGGGGCATAACTATATGCAACTGTCCCAAGTGCTATTGGCTGGAACGGCTGTTCGCTTTCTCAGATGTCGACGTGGCGGGCCGATGCAGATGAGCACCCGTTGGATCGGTGATCTGAATAACGTTGCCGTGTTGCCAACCATCCGCCTTGGGATCAGCCGCAGGGATTTGAATGTCAGCCCGCTGAGCTTTGATTTTTGCCGCATCTACCTTCAGACGGCGATTGCGCTGCCCGACCATCGCCGGGTCAGCCTGGCCATCCATTGTGAACCCCATCATCAACTGCGGAACGCCCACAGGAAGAGCTTTATCCTGGTCGGTGTGCCACGTGTGCCATGTCTTCCCGTAGGTATGGGCAAGCCGCTCCATCAGCGCATGTTCAGCAGTCGCTGGTATGCCTGGTGCAACCAACTGACCGGACGAGACTTCATACCCGTGGCTGTGCCACATCGCCTTCTCGTTGGCCGGCAGATCAGCAAACAGCTTTTCGTCGATGATGTACTCGACACCCATGATCTTCGCTTCCTTGGTATTACCGTCGAAGATGACGCACTGGATGACATCCTCATTCAGGATGGAGCAGTAGTGATGCGCTTCCATCTGCACATCAGGATGTCCGTTGTAAAAGTGGAAGCCATCCAGGTAGGCGTTGATGGCCTCAATGGGCGGCTTGGCCTGCAAGGTCGCGGCGCCGGCTTCCAGCAACTGGGTCTTTGCGGATTCGGGCCTGCCAGGCGTCTCCACAGGCGACTTCGTCTCAGGAGCAGAGCAAGCCCACAGAAGACTACAGGCCAGGGGAAGGGTTATGAATCTGATGAGTTGTGGCATGAGAGTGGCTCTAGCTAGTGTCCTCAAGGGACAGCTTGGGCCTGTTGAACGGACAACTCAGAAGACAAACGGCCGAATTCTAGGCAAAAGAAAGCCCGCTGCTAGGCGGGCTAATGGGAGCTTCTATCACACGGGGGGATAGGACGAGTGTTGCCTAGGTGTCGTGAAAATGGGGTGAAAGAAAAGTCCCTACAATGTCATCGCAGGGTTCTCCAACGCAGGGCCAGTCTATGCGCGTGATCTGCGACAGACATATGCGACGGTTCACGTCATTGAATCTTGTGGTCAAATGGCAAGCGGAGCGCGCCGGCCCAATGGGACAGAGGCGTGAGGAAAGCCCTGATTATTCAGGGCTTTTTGCGTTTCTTAACCGATCCACGTTCCCCTCCTGCCGCAAGGTCAGGGCTTGGTTTACCGTGGCTTCCCCGACTTTCACTTCCACGGCAATAGCGATTCGTAATCCTCAACCTTCGCGGCATGCGGCAAGTCCTCCAGTACGTGGCGATGCCATGCATAGGGTTCTTGGCCGTTGGCTTTGGTGGTTCAAGCAAGCTCTACGACTGCAGCGACGTTCGTGGCGACTGGCCTGCGGGCCTCATCGCTCACACCTTCAACTCTCGCTCAACGGCGAACGAGTGCTCGCGACACACAAGGCGTCACGGGGCAGGGCGGCTGAATAAGGACGTTCCCCGTCGAGTATTTACATTCAATTCGTATGATAATAAGGTTTTAATCATACGAGCTGCATGTATTTTACCTTGAGCGTGACTGCCCAAGGGCCTTTCGATAAGGAGAGTCGAGCGTGTTCAGTACCTACCGCGAGTTGTTCCAGGCCAAAGGCGCCAAGGGCTTCGCCTTGGCCGGCCTGCTGGCCCGGCTGCCGTTGCCGATGACCGGTATCGGGATCATCACCATGTTGTCGCAGATCACCGGCAGTTACGGCCTGGCCGGTGCGGTGGCGGCCACCTTCGTGCTGACCTATGCACTGATGTCGCCGCAGATCTCGCGCCTGATCGACCGCCATGGCCAGGGCCGCTTATTGCCGGCCGCCGCCGGGCTCAGCGTGCTGGGCATCCTTCTGCTGTTGGCTTGCAGCTATTGGCGGCTGGCGGACTGGACCCTGTTCGTCGGGGCCGCGCTCGCCGGCTTCATGCCCAGCATGTCGGCGATGGTGCGCGCGCGCTGGACCGCGATTTACCGCGGCAAGGCGCAACTGAAGACAGCCTACTCGCTGGAAACCGTTCTTGACGAAGTCACCTTCATTGCTGGCCCGCCGATTTCGGTGGGGCTGAGCGTGGCGGTACTTCCGCAGGCCGGTACATTGGCTGCTGCCGTGTTCCTGGCCATCGGCGTGTTCGCCTTGGCGGTGCAGGTCGGCACCGAGCCGCCAGTAGAGGCTGATGCCGCCACCGGGCAAGACAGCACGTCGGTGTTCAGGCTGGCCGACATACGCCTGCTGACCTTGCTGATGGTCGCTATGGGCTTGATCGTCGGTACGGTCGACATCGTCAGCGTGGCATTCGCCGAGCAGATGGACATGCCGGCTGCGGCCAGCGTGGTGCTGTCCTGTTATGCCATCGGCTCCTGTGTCGCGGGGCTGGTGTTCGGTGTCCTGAAACTCGATACCCCGCTACACAAGCTGCTACTGCTGGATGGGTTGGCGACGGCGGCGACAACCTTGCCGCTGCTGGTGGTGGGAAACATCATCGGGCTGGCCATCGCCGTGCTGGTTGCGGGTCTGTTCTTCGCCCCGACCATGATCGTGGCGATGTCGCTGGTAGAGCGCATCGTGCCCGAAAGCAAGCTGACCGAAGGGATGACCTGGTTGCTCGCCGGCCTCAACGTTGGAGTTGCCGGCGGTGCCGCAGCATCTGGGCAGGTGGTCGATGTGTGGGGTGCCCAGGCCGGATTCAACGTGGCCTTGGCCGCCGGGGCCGCAGTGTTGTTGGTCGCGCTTTGGGGCTACCAGCGCATGCGCGACCGAGCCCGACAGGCGTCGTATTCGGTTTGATCGGCTTCAGGCTCGGTGCAGGCCGCCCGGCTTGGGGCTCGGTCACCGCGCGGCGATACGACAGGCTTGTCAGTGGGCCTCGGGCCCAAGACAATGCATGCAAGCGGTATGAATACTCGCATACGCCCTCCCCATGCCGCCTGAACACAAGGAATAGCTGGATGGTTCGCCGCACCCGCGCCGCAATGCAAGAAACCCGAGCCCTGTTGCTGAGCACCGCCCGCCAGATGTTCAGCGAGCAGGGGTATGCGCACGCCTCGATGGATGATCTGACTGCCCGGGCGGGCTTGACGCGGGGGGCGCTGTACCACCACTTTGGCGACAAGAAGGGGTTGCTGATAGCCGTCGTCGAGCAGCTCGACGCTGAAATGGACGAGCGCCTGCGTGCCATTACCGAGACCGCCGAGAACGCCTTGGACGGCTTTCGCCAACGCTGCCACGCCTACCTGGAGATGGCGCTGGAGCCCGAGATCCAGCGCATCGTGCTGCGCGACGCCAGAGCGGTGTTGGGTGGCGGCTCGCCTGAGGCCCAGCGGTATTGCATAGAGTCGATGCGCCAGTTGATCGACAACCTGGTGCTGGAGGGCGTTTTCGTCGACGCGCACGCTCAAGCGCTGGCTGCGTTGATCTACGGCAGCTTGGCTGAGGCGGCCGTGTGGATCGCGGAGGCCGAAGACGGCAATGCACGCCTGGCGCAGGCTGGCAAGGCGTTCGACCTGCTGTTGCTCGGCGTGCTAAAACGGCCAACAGACTCTGCGCAGGCGTGACCGCGCGCGATATTTCCGCCATTCCGGCAAGCGCTTGAGCGAAGCGAACGCCGCGTCGGCTAGCCAGGCGAATGCCAGCGCAACGAGCCCCAGCAGCAGTGCCCCGATCCAGAACGGCAGTCTCGCCAGCGTGAATGGCGGGGGAGTGAAGGTGCAAGACGGGTAGGTTAGGACATTGTTCACACACGGCTGACTTGGAAAGCCGTGTGTATGGCGTGTTTTCCCGGGCAGCCCTACCCGACACTGAAGTCGTGTCGGGAGTGGCGATCCGCTTGCCCAAATGCAATGGATCGCCAGTACGAGAATGTTGCTAGGTGGGCGAACCTGCTTTGGTAGCAGACGCTGCGCTACGCATGCTCCATACCCCCCAGGTCAAACCCAGCACGGCCGCGATCAACGATGCGGATAGCACGCCGAGTTTCGCTGCCCCAAGTGAGCCAGGGTCGACGAACGCGAGGTTGGCGATGAAGATCGACATGGTGAAACCGATGCCGGCCAGCAGCCCGACCAGGATAATGCTACGCCAGTTGACCTCGGCGGGAAGCACGCACCAGCCTAGGCGGACCATCAGCCAACTGACGCTGACGATGCCCAAGGGCTTTCCTGCAACCAGGGCGACAGCGACGGCGATCATGACCCACTGGGGGCCTTCTGCGGACAGGTCGACACCCGAAAGGCTGACCCCGGCGTTGGCCAAGGCAAACACCGGCATGATGCCGAAGGCTACCCAGGGGTGCAGGGTGCCTTGCATGCGCACTACCGGCGGCAGCAGTTCGCGCTGGGCCAGGCGCAGTCGTTTCAACGGGTCCATGAGGTCGCTGGCATCTTGCTCAGGCGCCTTGGCGCGCCCCAGCAATTCGCCGGTGAAGCGGGTAATGGCGTCCAGTGGGCGCTCACGCATCGGCATCGCGGTCACAGGTGTCATCAGGCCCAGCACGACGCCTGCGAGGGTCGGGTGGGCTCCGGTCAACAAGATGCCCAGCCAGACGATCGCACCGGGAATGACATAGGCGTAGGCTGAACCCACTCCAATCTTCTGAAGCCCGATCACCATTAGCAGGCCGATCACTGCAACGCCGAAGCCGGTGTAATCAAGGCCGCCTGAGTAGAAGAACGCGATGATCAGGACTGCGATGATGTCATCGATGATTGCCAGGGCGAGGAGGAATACACGTACGTTGGACGGTATCGACTTGCCGAGCAGGGCCAATACGCCCACCGCAAAGGCGATATCCGTCGCCGTTGGCACGGCCCAACCTTGTTGGTCTGCTGGCGCGTGACCAAAACTCAGGTAGAGGAGTGCGGGTACCGCTACGCCGCCGACAGCGGCTGCCATGGGAAGCGTGGCTTGACGCAGGCTGGACAGTGCACCTTCGTGGATCTCGCGGCGGATCTCCATGCCCACGACCAGGAAAAAGATGGTCATCAGGCCATCATTGATCCAGAAATGCAGGGACTGCGAATAGACATGCGAGCCCACGCCGAACGTCAACGGGGTATGCCAAAGGGCTTCATAACTGTCGGCAGCCGGGGAATTCGCCCAGATCAGGGCAGCGACTGCGGCAATCAACAGAACGATGCCGCTGACCGCTTCAATGTGCAAAAAGCGTTCAAGGTTGGCGAAGGCGCGCTCGGCCAGTTTCTGGGCGCGAGGTAATTCTACTTTATGCATAGGCACAGGTGCTCCCGCATGGCGGCCCGACCTGCGCTGTTCTTTAACCTGCCTCACTGCACCGTGCAGCTGGCACCCGTGCGGTAGTCTACCGAATAACCACTCGCAGATGAACAAAAAGCACCAAACCATTCACTCCAATGAGGCGTCGGTTTGAGATTTTTTCCTGCAGACGTTAGGGTTTGTAGTTGTTTTCGAGCACACGGAGCTTGGCAAACGGGAGTTTATCCAGCTGCTAGCCTTGGTAAATGTCGTCGTGCCCAGGCACGCTGTGCTCATCGCCTTGCAAGGAGAACTGCCGCTATGACTGCAGCCCCCAAACCCAGGAGCACCCTCAATCCACCTGTCTTCTACACCAGTGCGATACTTGTTTTTCTGCTGGTCTTGTACGCCACGGCATTTCAGGAGCACGCCCAAACGCTGTTCGAGCAAGTCCAGCGATGGATCATCACCAATGCCAGCTGGTTCTATATTCTTGTTGTAGCGTTGGTGTTGATCAGCGTGGTGTTTCTGGCCGTCAGCCGCTATGGCGACATCAAGCTAGGCCCTGACCACAGTGAGCCGGATTACCGAAAGAGCAGTTGGTTCGCCATGCTGTTCTCGGCAGGAATGGGGATTGGCCTCATGTTCTTCGGCGTGGCCGAACCGGTCATGCATTTCTCCACGCCGCCCGTGGGCGATCCCGGCACCGTTGCCGCGGCGCGCGAAGCCATGAAAATCACCTTTTTCCACTGGGGCCTGCATGCCTGGGCGATCTATGCCATCGTCGCGCTGATCCTGGCCTACTTCAGCTTCCGCAATGGCCTGCCGTTAACCTTGCGTTCGGCACTCTATCCGCTGATCGGTGAGCGAATCTATGGCCCTATAGGGCATGCCGTGGATGTCTTCGCCATCCTCGGCACGGTGTTTGGTGTGGCCACCTCGCTGGGTTATGGGGTATTGCAGATCAACAGCGGATTTCATCATGTGTTCGGTTTGCCGGTAAACACCACCGTGCAAGTCATCCTCATCACCGCCACCTGCGCATTGGCGACGCTTTCGGTGGCTAGCGGCCTGGATAAAGGTATTCGCATCCTGTCCGAACTCAACCTGAGCCTGGCGGTGATCCTGATGCTGTTCGTGCTGCTGCTTGGGCCTACGGTGTTCCTGCTGCAGACCTATGTACAGAATACCGGCGCCTACCTTTCGGACATCGTCAATAAAACCTTCAATCTCTACGCTTACGAGCCCACCGACTGGATCGGCGGCTGGACTTTGCTGTACTGGGGCTGGTGGTTGTCCTGGTCGCCCTTCGTGGGTTTGTTCATCGCACGTATTTCGCGAGGGCGGACCATCCGCGAATTCGTCTGCGGCGTACTGTTCGTGCCTGCGGGTTTCACCTTGCTGTGGATGACGGTGTTCGGCGACTCGGCAATCCATATGATCCTCAACGATGGCGTGAAGGATCTGGCTGCTGTGGTCAGTGAGGACAGTTCCCTCGCGTTGTTTGCTTTCCTGGAGCATTTTCCGTTCTCCAGCATCATTTCGCTGGTCGCGGTGCTGATGGTGGTCGTGTTCTTTGTGACCTCGGCGGACTCTGGTGCGCTGGTCGTGGATATGCTCGCCTCCTCCGGACAAGGTCATTCACCCCTGTGGCAACGGATCTTCTGGTCAGTCTGCATAGGCGCAGTCGCGATCGCGTTGCTGCTGGCGAACGGTCTGAAGGCGCTGCAGACCGCGACCATTGCGAGCGCTTTGCCGTTCGCGGTCATCCTGCTGGTTGCGATTTGGGGCTTGTTCAAGGCGCTGAGTCTTGATGCGACTCGCCGCGGGTTGCGCAATCAAGCCTTGCCGGGCCCACGCCATACCCGCCACCCACACGGCGGCTGGCAGCGGAGGCTGCGCAATATTGCATTGATGCCTCGCCGGGTTCATGTCACGCGCTTTATCGCCGAGGTGGTGAGGCCGGCCTGTGAAGAGGTCGCCCAGGAGCTGCGCAAGCAAGGCTACGAGGTGAGCGTGAATGAGCGTGATGATGGGCGGGTATCTCTGGAACTCTCCCATGCCGGTGAAGGACGTTTCCTCTACGAGGTGCGGCCACGGGCCTTCAATACGCCAAGCTTCGTCATGCGGGACACCGAAGACGGTGCCGATTCCCGCAAGTATTTCCGCGCGGAAGTGCATCTGCGAGAAGGGGGCCAGGACTACGACATCATGGGGTGGAGCCGTGACGATGTGATTGGCGACATCCTGGATCAGTACGAACGCCACCTGCATTACTTGCACGTGGTGGGCTGAAGTGGATTCGGTCCTGCCCTGTCGCCGTCAGGGCAGGGCGGTTCGCCTGCTGTCCAAAGGCGGATTTTCACAGGCCCAGAAGTCTACTGCAGCAACGCGTTCGCTTGGCGGTCCTAACCAGTAGGACAGCGGCTGGCACCCGCCTGTCGTGCAGACCTGGTAGTCGCCAGCCTCGGGCGTTCGCCCGGCGTGCAAGGGCTGCAGCGGTGGTAGATGACGACGATAGTGCCAAGTGCCGTTGCGCAGTTGAGCGTCGTCCGGAATCTCCATGCCGGCCCCGCTGCCTTTGACCCGTGCCTCTACCAGTACCAGGCCCGCCGGGGTCACTTGGTAATCCTCTTCCCAGCGGACCTTTTCGATACTGTGCTGCCACGCAAGGGTAAAACCGTTCAGTGGCAGGCTGACCCAGACCACACCGGCCAACCCAACGCAAAGGCTGATCATGCGAGGTGTCCAGAGGCCGGTCGGCTTCGCCAGTAGTGCCAACCCAGCACTGCCGTACCCAACGCAAAACCGACCTCATCGCTGATGGGCGCGGCAAGTATCAAGGACACACCAGCAGCGAACGCCAACAGGCGTTCCCACCAGGGCATGGGGGCACGCAAATGCCCGATCGACGCACATCCCCAGAGGGCTACCGCGAACGCCGCCTTGATCACCATGTACAACGTGGAGCCCATGCTGTCACCTTGCATCATCAACGCCGGGTCATAGACCGCCATGAAGGGCACCACGAAACCAGCCAAGGCAATGCGCACCGCCCAGAAGCTGATCAACAGGCCTTTTTCCTTGGCAATCGGGGCCGCTGCAAAGCACGCCAATGCCACTGGCGGCGTCAGGTCGGCCAGGATGCCGAAATAGAACACGAACATGTGCGAGACGATCAGCGGGACCCCGAGCTCCAACAGGGCGGGGGCGGCAATGGAGCTGGTGATGATGTAGTTGGGGATGGTTGGGATGCCCATACCCAGTACCAGGCAAGTGAGCATGGTCAACACCAGCGAGAGGAACAGGTTGTCCCGTCCCAAGTCAAGAATGTATCCGGCAAAGGTGGTGGCCAGGCCGGTCAGCGAGATGACGCCGATAATGACGCCGACCAGCGCACAGGCAATGCCCACCGGCACCGCATGACGGGCACCCTCCGCGAGGGCCATGACGCATGCGTGCAGGGTGGCACGGCCGCCCTGGACAAAGCAGCACGCAATGGCCAAGCCGGCAATGACCATCAGGATCACCCCGATCCCCATGCGGAAAAAACCTGAACACAGTATCCCGAGTGCAACCCAGAAAGCCGCGCGCAGCCAGGTTTTTCGAGCGCGCAGGATGATCGCCGAGCCTAGGATGACGATGGCGGTCAGGGCCAGGCCGACCATTCCCGAGTACAAAGGTGTTCGCCCGGAAAACAACAGGGCGACCAGAACCATCAGCGGTACCAGCAGGAACCAGCGTTGTCGCAATGCGTCCCAGGCACTCGGGCACTGTTCGCGAGGCAAGCCGTGCAGATGGCTGCGCCGAGCCTCCAGGTGGACCATCCAGTAGACCGAGCCGAAGTACAGTAATGCTGGGATGAGCGCGGCTTTCGCCACCTCGGCGTAGGGCACGTTGATCGTCTCGGCCATGATGAACGCCACAGCGCCCATCACCGGCGGCATCAGCTGGCTGCCCATGCTGGAGGTCGCCTCGACGCCACCGGCAAATGCAGGTTTGTAGCCAAAACGCTTCATCAGCGGAATGGTGAACTGTCCGGTGGTGACGACATTGGCCACCCCCGAGCCGGTAATGGTACCCATCAGTGCCGAGGAGAACACCGACACTTTGGCCGGTCCCCCGCTGCGATGGCCGAACAGCCCCATGGCGAAATCGGTGAACAGACGAATCATGCCCGCCTGCTCAAGAAATGCGCCGAACAGGATGAACAGGTAAATGTAGGTGGCTGAGACATAGGTCGGTGTGCCATACAGCCCCTCGGTGCCGAAGGCCAACTGATTGACGATCTGATCAAGGCCGTAGCCTCGATGCGCGAGTTCGCCTGGCAAGTGTTGGCCAAGCAACCCATAGGCCAGAAACAGGGCGCAAATGATGGGCAACGCTATGCCCATGACGCGCCGCGCGGCTTCAAAGACCAAACCAATAAGCAACAGCCCCACGATCAGGTCACTGGTGGTCAGTTCGCCGGAGCGTTGAATCAGATCCCCTTCGAAGTACCACTGGTATGTGGCCGTCGCCATTCCCGCAAGACCCAGCAGCCAGGCAAGGGGTTGCCACGGCCGATGGTGGCCAACGAATGCATAGCTCAGGTACACCACCAGCAACAGGAACCCCACGTGTATTGCACGCAGTACTTGGGTGGAAATCAGGGGGAAGGCCGCCGTGGCGATCTGGAAAACCGAAAAGACCAGTGCCACGGCAAAAAGCGCGGCAGGCCAGCGATCGGTGCTGGCGTGAAGACCTTGCGCGGTATCACTCATACGCTGCTCCATGGCTCGAGAATGTCATCAGGGGAGCAGGTTTTTCTCCTTGAAGTACCTCTCTGCTCCTGGATGCAGCGGAATGGGCAGGTTCTTGGCGGCATTTTCTGCCTGGATATCTTTCGCTGCAGCGTGGGCCGTGACCAGGCGTGGAAGGTTCTCGAATATCAGCTTGGTCATCTGATAGGCCAGGTCATCGCCGATGTCGGCGCGGGTGACGAGGATGTTGTTGATGGCCGCCGTTGATACGTCCGCCTTCTGGCCATCATAGGTGTTGGCAGGAATGGTGGCGGGTTGGTAGGCCTTGTTGCCAATGCGGGTGACGACGTCGGCAGGGATAGGCACGAACACTACCGGCAAGGTCGCGGCCAAGTCTCGGATAGCCGCTTGACCGAGCCCTGAGGATTGCAGCGTGGCGTCAAGCTGACGGTTCTTGATCAGTTCGACGGACTCCGCATAGGGCAGGTATTCAACTTTTCCCATGTCCTGGTAGGTAAGCCCCGCGGCTTTGAAGATGGCGCGGGCGTTCAGTTCTGTCCCGGACTTGGGGGCTCCAACCGAGATACGCTTGCCTTTGAGGTCTGACAGGGATGTGATCCCAGACTCCTTTCTGGCGACGATCTGGATGTAGTTCGGGTAGGTACCTGCGATGGCACGGAGTTTCTTCAAGGGCGTTTTGAATCCAGCCTCTGCATCGCCCTTCCAGGCATCTGTCACCGAATCCCCCAGTGCGAACGCCAACTCCCCTCGACCGGCTTGCAACAGGTTGAGGTTCTCTACCGAGGCCTTGGTGGCTTGCACCGTGGTCTTGCTGCCCTCGATGCCATGGCTGTAGATCTGTGAAATGCCTACGCCTACCGGGTAATAGACACCACTGGTACCGCCTGTGAGGATGTTGATGAAGGTTGGTGCGGCCTGGGCAGCCGCGCTGACAGCAAACAAGGTGCTGGCCAATGCCAGGCGAAGGGCTGGGTTCATGGCGTCGTTCTCCGCTTGTTGTTGTTATTCCTGCGCCAGTAAACCTAGAACGAATATGCTGTCCCTGCCCAATTTTATGGCTGATCGGCTGGATGGCCTCTGCTCTAGAATCGCCAGAAGACTGGCGAGACCAGTACCAGTACGGTGAGGATCTCGAGCCGGCCAAGCAGCATGCCAACCGTCAGCAACCATTTCGCTGCGTCCGGCAAGGAGGCGAAATTACCTGCTGGACCGATAAGCGTGCCCAGGCCAGGACCGACGTTGCACACAGCGGTGGCCGCCCCGCTCAACGCCGTCATCCAGTCGAGTCCTATCAAAGACAGGCCCAGGGCGATGACCGCAATGGTGACGGTGAAGAAGAACGAGAACGTCAGCAGTGACCGTACGATCTCTTCATCGATGGGATGCCCATTGTATTTTTTCGAGATCGTTGCCCGTGGATGGATCAACTGCTTCAGGCTGCTGACAAGCAAGGCAGCGGCCACCTGGAAACGGAATATTTTCAAACCGCCAGCGGTGGAGCCCGAGCACCCGCCGACAAACGTCAGGTAAAAGAACAGCATGATGGCGAAGCTGCCCCAGAGCGTGTAATCACCCACGGCAACGCCTGTTGTGGTTACTACCGAGGTCACATTCACCGCAACAATACGAAACGCATCCCACCAGGCCAGATCGCTGTGCAGGCAGAGCCAGGTTCCGACGGTGAGCCAGACGAAGACGAGAAAACCAATGAAACCGCGAACTTGATGGTCCTTGAGCAGGATGCCTCGATGGCCACGCAGCGTGGCGACATACAGCGTGAAGGGCAGGCTGCCGAGTATCATGATGACCACAGCCACCCAGTGCACCGCTGGCTGCTCCCAATGGCCCAGCGAGGCATCCGAGGTAGAGAAACCACCGGTTGAAACCAGCGACATCGAATGATTGATGGCTTCGAACGGGGTCATGCCGGCAGCCCACAATGCCCCTGTCCCCAATGCAGTCAGGCCCAGGTAGACCAGCAGGATTATCTTGGCTGCCACATGCGAACGCGGCGTCACTTTGTCAGACCAATCCGAAGACTCGGTTTGGAACAGGCGCATGCCGCCCACGCGCAGCAGTGGCAGGATCGCCACGGCCATGCCGATAAAACCAATGCCTCCCAGCCAGTGCAGCAGCGAACGCCATATCAGCAGCCCCGGCGATGCACTGTCCAGGCCGGTCAGCACGGTCGAGCCGGTGGTGGTGATTCCTGACATGGTTTCGAAGAACGCGTCCGTGTAACTGATGTGTCGAATGAACACCATTGGCAGCGCCGCGAATGCGCACACGATGACCCAGCTTGCCGTCGTGAGCAGATACATGTCCCTGGTCCGCAGTTGCGGTGTGTCGGGTACGCCGCGGGCCACCATGAGCAGGCCGACACACAGAACGATCAGGCTCGACCAGACGAATGCACCGAGGTCGTCGCTGCGGTCGTACACCAGCAGCGTCAGCATTGGAATCACCATGCTGACGGCCAACGTGATCAGGAATACACCAATAATGAAGGCGATGAAACGCAATGCAGGAAGCGGCATTGAGGGAGCTCGTTGGGACAGTGCCGGCAGTATTGCCTGCTTTACGGTAATGTCGAGTAAAAAAGGCGTAAAGTCGTGGCCGGCAATTTTTTACGCCGCTATCTGGCTCCCGCTCGATAGCTCATTGGGTTGACCTCTCCGGGAGTTCTCGTCTATCGGCTCCGAAGCGGTTGGAAAGGCGGCCTCAAGCACCGCGTGCTCCCTGCTCGCGGCGCTTGTGCGGCACTATCGATAGTGCCGCAGAGGCATGGAAAGCCCTAAGTCTTCCTGGATCACTTGATCAGCGGCACGCCACTGAGTTTCTGCAGTTCGTCAAAGTCGATGTCCGCGCAGATTTCGACCACTTTCAGCCCTTCCGGTGTCACTTCCAGCACGGCCAGGTCGGTGTAGATGCGGCTGACGCAAGCGATACCGGTCAGCGGGTAGGTGCACTCGGGCACCAGCTTGCTTTCGCCGGTCTTGGTCAGGTGGTCCATCATCACGAACACTTGGCGGGCGCCGGTGGCCAGGTCCATTGCACCGCCGACGGCCGGGATCGAGCCTTCGGCACCCGTGTGCCAGTTGGCCAGGTCGCCCTTGACCGACACCTGGAAGGCGCCCAGTACAGCGATGTCCAGGTGGCCACCACGCATCATCGAGAACGAATCGGCATGGTGGAAGAAGGCGCCACCGGTCAGCAGGGTGACGTGCTGCTTGCCGGCGTTGATCAGGTCATCGTCTTCCTCGCCCGGCGCAGGGCTTGGGCCCATACCCAGCAGGCCGTTTTCGCTGTGCAGGAACACTTCCTTGTCGCCCAGGTAGTTGGCCACCAGGGTTGGCGCGCCAATGCCCAGGTTTACATACGCGCCTTCCTGGATGTCTGCGGCCACGCGTTGGGCCATCTCGGTGCGGGAGAGCTTTTTGGTGATGGTCATGGCAGGCCTCAGACAGCTTTGGCAATCGAAGAAGCGGCAGCACCGGTGACGGCGACCACGCGCTGGACGAAGATACCCGGGGTGATGATGTGTTCCGGGTCCAGTTCACCAAGTTCGACGACCTGGTCGACCTGGGCGATGGCGGTCTTGGCAGCCATGGCCATGATCGGGCCGAAGTTGCGGGCGGCCTTGCGGTAGGTCAGGTTGCCCCAACGGTCACCCTTGTGCGCCTTGATCAGTGCGAAGTCGGCGTGCAGCGGCATTTCCAGCACGTACATGCGGCCGTCGATCTCACGGGTTTCCTTGCCCTCGGCCAGCAGGGTGCCGTAGCCGGTTGGCGAGAAGAACGCACCAATGCCGGAGCCTGCGGCGCGGATACGCTCGGCCAGGTTGCCCTGCGGGACCACTTCCAGCTCGATCTTGCCGGCGCGGTACAATTCGTCGAACACGTAGGAGTCGGACTGGCGCGGGAACGAGCAGACCACCTTGCGCACGCTGCCTGCCATGAGCAGGGCGGCCAGGCCGATCTCGCCGTTGCCGGCGTTGTTGCTGATGATGGTCAGGTCGCGGGCACCGGTGGCAATGAGGCCATCGATCAGCTCGGACGGCATGCCAGCCGTGCCGAAGCCACCGACCATGATGGTCGAACCGTCGGTAATCCCTTCCACCGCGCTGGCGATGGACTCGTACGTTTTATTGATCAAGGCGAGCTCCTGGTTGTTCCTGGAGTTGTGGTTGTCGGGCTGGCCGGAGCGCGTGAAGCGATGGGGCCTGTCAGCACTTGAAATGGCTTGCTGACTTTCGCTATAGCGTGCCGCAAGATAGGGCAACAGTAGAGAGGGTTTGGCTGAATTTGTGCGATTATCGAACTGTTGTGCGGTCTGCGAGCAGTTCTGGAGGCTATTTGCCTCATTTCAGTGGAATGCTTAAACCGCTCATTTTTGCCCGTGGCTGGTGCGTTCCGGGGTTGCCTGCCGGCATCTTGCACTGATGAAGTGCATCCACTCCGCTGGATCGCCGATTAATCACGCCTCCCGCCGTTGGCGTGCGACTTGCTATCAGATTGCCATTCGATGTCGCGTATGGTGAAGATAATGTCGCTTTCCAGTGGTTCGATGCATTTATCGTCGAGTGAAAAGGGCTGGCTGCCGTGGTTCGGCAAAACCGGCAAATTCAGCATGGGCTGGGCGTGCCGCCTTAATCGGGCCAGTTACCCGCAGGTCGAGCAAACCTTCGAAGCCATCGCCCAGGCCCGCGTGCAGTTGCTGCATGAGTGGGTGCGCGAGCAGTGGGAACACCTGGCCGACCTGGCCGAGCAGGTGGCGCCGGGGCTCGCTCAAGTCGATAGCGCGATGTTGCGCAACACGTTGGCCCAGGCTGAGGACTTTTCCGAACTGTTTGTCGTCGATGCCCACGGCAGCGTCATCGCTTCGACCTGGCCCCAGCGTGGCACGCCACGTATCGAGTACTTGGCAGCCCTGGCGCAGGGGCTGAAAGCACCCTTCCTGCACGGTCCCTACAGCGACCCGCTGACCTTGCAGGTCGGCCCGTCTTCCTCGCGCTTCCACGATGAAGTCACGTTGATGTTCTACCAGCCCCTCATGCACGAGGGCAAAGTGCTGGGTTGTCTGTGTGGGCGGGTGCCCAACGATGTGCTGGGTGACCTGATCCAGCGCGAGGCAGGGCACATTTACCCCGAGTCCGGCGACAACTACCTGTTCATGGCGCAATCGCGCTTCGACCCCACCATACAACCCGGTACCGCGTTGTCCCGCTCGCGCTTCGAGGACGCCACCTTCACCCATGGCGAAAACCTCAAGAACGGTGTGCACACGCCCTGGGCCACCGTGCAGGTCCAGCGTCATACCGAGCTGGAGCTTCGTTTCACCGACCCTTCCACGCGGGAACTGCACCCTGGCGTGAGGGAGACGATCAGGCGCGGTGCCAACCTGTTCGTGACCTACCCCGGCTATTCGGACTACCGTCATGTGCCAGTGGTGGGCAAGGGCGTTACCTTCCAGTTGCCGGGCTCGCCCGACCGCTGGGGCATGATGTGCGAGGCGGACCTGGAAGAGGTCTACCGCCGGCGTTCGCTGAGCTACGGTTTGATGAAACCCTATGTGGCGATCATGGCGGGGCTGTTCGGCTGCAATTACCTGGTGCAGCACTATGCAGGCCTGCCGCAAGGACTGACTGACGTGATCGAGGCCGTGAGCATGCTGGGCGCCACCTTGTTGTTTGGCGTGCTCGGGCCCAAGCGCCTGGCCGCCAGGTTGAATGGCATGAGCAGTGTGCTGTGCACCATCGCCGAGGGTGAAGGCAACCTGCGCCAGCGCCTGGATACCAGTACCTTGGCCAATGATGAGAGCGGCGACATGGCGCGCTGGATCAACAGCTTCATCGACCGCCTGGACACGGTGGTCGGGCAGGTGGTCAAGGCCAGCCGCACGGTCGGCAGCACCAACCAGATGATGCTCGGGCGCAGCCAGGAGGCCAGCGTAAGCTCCGCCGACGTGGCCGACGCCGTGCACCAGATGATGATCATCATGGAAGAGCAACTCGGCGAACTGCAACAGGCCTCGGTCAGCGCCGAGCAGATGAAACAGGCCATGGACGAAGTGGTCAGCCGCGCACGCGCGCAGTACCAGGCGGTGCAGGCGGGCACCCAGTCGATCCGCGATGTGGTGGCGCGCTCATCATCCAGCGTGCAACGGCTCGACAGCCGCATGGTCGAGATCGACAACATCACCGGGTTGATCAGCGAAATCACCAACCAGACCAACCTGCTGGCGCTCAATGCCGCTATCGAGGCGGCGCGGGCGGGGGAGCATGGTCGTGGCTTCGCGGTGGTGGCCGACGAGGTGCGCAGCCTGGCCGCACGCACCTCGCGTGCCGCCGACGACATCCGCCACATGGTCGAGAGCCTGCAGGGCGAAACCCGGCAGGCGGTAAGCTTCATGGAGCAGGGCGTGCAGGACGTCGACAACAGCCTGCGCCTGGCGGAGGACGCCTCTTCCGAAAATGTACAGCTGCACCAGGCGGTGGAGAGCATGTTCGCCATTATCCAGCAGCTCAACCGTCGCAGCGTGGAATACGGCAAGACGATCGAGCAGGTCAACCAGTCCTCCGGCGAGATGCGCCAGACCGCCCTGGTGCTGCAAAGCAGTGCGCAGAAGGTGAAGGTGGATGCTGGCAAGTTGCAGAAGCTGGTGGGGCAGTTCGAAGTCAGCGGTGATGGCGAACGAGGCGTCGCTGCTTGAGTAACGCACCTGTCCGGTCATCGCCAGTTGATGATCGCCGTGGGGCTGGTGGCGGTGTTCATCCATCGCCATGCTCACCGGGCATACCCGCACGCCGATGCAGTTGTGCGTGGCGTTGCTGTTGATCAACGTTGGCTGGGTGCAAGCTCACGCCGCTGATCAGCATCTCGTCGATGGGCGCATTGTCCCTGAAACAGCCGCAGCCTGGCTTCATTCAGCCCTTGGCGATGGGCTCCGGCAAGCCTTTGACGCCAGGGGTCAATGCGAACACGCCACCGGCCAGGGGCTGGTCGCTCAGGTCGATGCCTTGCGGGCGAATCGACGTCACGAACAACGTTTCCAGTTGCGGGCCACCGAATGCGCACATGGTAGGTTTCTTCACCGGTAGCGGCAGGGCGCGGTCCAGCTTGCCGTCGGGAGTAAAGCGCAGTACCTGGCCGGCATCGATCGCACAGATCCAGTAGCAACCTTCGGCATCTACCGCAGCCCCATCCGGCCGGCCGGGGTGCTGGTTCATGTCGACGAAGACCCGGCGGTTGTGCGGGCTGCCGCTATCGATGTCGTAGTCGAAAGCCCAGATCATCTGCACGCTCGGGTGTGAGTCGGAGACGTACATGGTTTTGCCGTCCGGGCTGAACGCCATGCCGTTTGGAACGGACAATGTGCCCAGCCGTGCCTGCAATGGCCCTGCCGTTCCATCTGCCATCGCGTCATACCGGTACAAGGCACCCACCGGCTCGGCGGCCATGCTGGTTTGCATCGTACCGGCCCAGAAGCGCCCCTGGCGGTCACAGCGCCCGTCATTGAAGCGCATGCCGGGCCTGGCGTGTTCGACACTGGCACGCTTGCCGGCCAGCAGACGGCCGTCTGCCTGGGGGGTGAGGTGGAAGATCCCGCTCTCCTGGGCCCCCAGCCAATGGCCTCGGTGGCTGCGGGCAATGCAGCCTAGCATTTCGTCTGCGGTCCAGTGGTGGGTCTGGCCGTCCGGTTGCCAGCGGTGCAGGCGGCCTACCGGAATGTCCACCCAGTACAAGGCATTTTCCTGCGGGTGCCAGACCGGGCTCTCGCCCGTGACATTGCGTGCATCGATAATCAGTTCGGCTGTCATGGAAGCATTCTGCACTCTATCGGGGGTCAGTCGCCAAAAGGTCCGGCAGCGGTGAAGGCGCCACCTTGCAGATGAGCAGTCGGGTCATTCGCGGCGGGTTTCGGCTGCTGCTCCAGTGCCGGGCGGAAGCGTTCGGCACTGTCCTTCGGGTTGAAACCCAGGTGCGCGGCGTAGCGGTTGCTCCACCACAGGTCGCGGTTGGCGGAGACGCCATACACAACGGTGTGGCCAACGTTCTCGGCCAGCAATGCGCGCTCCACCAGGTGTCCCAGGTCGCCATAGCTCAGCCAGGTGGACAACATGCGCACATTGCGGGGTTCGGGGAAGGAGGAGCCGATACGCAGGCTGACGGTTTCGATGCCGTAGCGGTGGAAGTAGAACGTTGCCAGGTCTTCGCCGTAGGCCTTCGACAGCCCGTAATAGCAGTCCGGCCGGCGCGGCGAATGCGCATCCACTTGTTCGCCCTGGGGGTAAAAGCCGGTGACGTGGTTGGAACTGGCAAAGACCACACGTTTGATCCCGTGCTTGCGGGCAGCCTCGTAGATGTGGAAGGTGCCGATGATGTTCGCTTGCAGGATTTCTTCGAAAGCGCGTTCGGTAGAGATCCCACCCAGGTGCACGATAGCGTCTACACCGTTGGCCAGGGCCAGTACGCCGGCCTTGTCCGCCAGGTCGCAATGGATAACTTCTTCATGCTCGTCCTCGGCCGGTGTCATTGGGCTGATGTCCGATACGCGCACGATGTCGGCGTGTGCTTGCAGTGCTTCGCGAAGCACGTGTCCGAGCCCGCCGGCAGCACCGGTGAGCAGCAGGCGGTTGAAGGGTTTGCGGGTGGTCGTGGTCATTGTACTGGGGCCTTTTACTGAAATTGCATGAAGGTGCCGTGCAGGAACGACACCGGCATGGGCGGGCGATAGCCCTTACAGGAAGTTGTACTGGATACCCAGGCGCCAACGGGCCTGGCGATCGTCCGTGTAACTGTTGACCTTGATGTCGCCCACCTCCATGAACGGTGCCCACTGTTTGTTGAGCTTGTACTTGATGATCAGGTTCTGCTCGTAGTCGCGCTTCTTGTTGTCGTAGCGGATGTAGTCGGTGGTGAAGTGGATGTACTGGTATTCGAATGCCCACGGGCCGCTGGGGGTATAGCCGAGCCAGCCTTCAAGGCGGGTGGTGTTCTGGTTGTCCTTGGCGCGGTCCGGCTTGCTGTGGTCAATCTGGTCGCGGTCGAGGTTGCGTGCGTCGTGGCGCACGCGGGTGGCGACGTACCAGGTGTCGCTGAGCTTGTAGTTGTACTTCAAGCCGAACTTGTAGGTGGTCGCATCCTTGGTGCTGTCCATCTGGAAGGCGGGGGTCCAGGTCGACCGGGGGCTCATCTTGTAGTTGTAGTCCACGGTGAACTCATGGCCGTTGTTGACCATGTTGTCGTAGGCGACGTCTTCGCGGTCGCCGGCAGTCTTGTATTTGATTTCTGCGGCAAACCCCAGGCCGCTGTCCTTGCGGTAACTCAGCTTTATCCGGTCGGAATGAATGCTGTCATCTTCGGTGAACGTGTGCCGGTAGTTGATGCTGGCGGAGTCTGCGCAGGCGTAGAACGACAGGCCGAGCGTACTGGCGGCGATGAGGCGGCGAAGTGTGATGTTCATGCGATCTCTTTTTTTGTTTTTGTTGAGGACGTGATGAGGCGGGTGAGCAAGGTGGTCGAGGTGGTCAGTGCTCCGTGATTTTTAAAATAAGTTATCGTACGACTGTGGAGCTGTCTACGAATTATTGAAATGTTGTCTGATCACACTGCTTGATGGCTCTATTAGGCGTGTTTCAAGGATGTGTTTGCTTTTATTTCGGGGTCTCATGATTGCTGCAGGCATCATGAATCGGAGGTTTTATCGGGTTTTAACTGGCGCTTTTCAAATGTTGTATGATGACGTAGGATGACCCCCAGAGCGTGACTCACTCGCCACAAATCCAATAAGAAGGCTCAGACGTCCATGATCATTACTGCTGTAACCGTCCAGGTATTTTCCTACCCCACGCGCCGCGCCGTAGACAGCGCCGGCCATGCCCACCCAGGTGATGTGACCCAGGCCAGGATGGCCCTGCTGCGCATCAGGACCGAGTGCGGCAGCGAAGGCTATGCGCTGGGCGCACCCGAGCTCATTCGCCCTTATGTGCTGGATAATTTCGTGCGCAAGGTGCTGGTTGGCGCCAATGCCTTTGACCGCGAAAAAATCTGGCACGACCTGGCGCACTGGCAGCGCGGTAGCGCCAGCCAGCTGACTGACCGTGCCCTGGCGCTGGTCGAGCAGGCGCTATGGGATTGGGCCGGTCGCAAGCTGAACCTGCCGGTGCACAAGCTGATCGGCGGCTACCGCGACAAGGTGCCGGCCTATGGCTCGACCATGTGCGGCGATGAGCTGCCCGGCGGTCTGTCCACTCCGGAAGAGTACGGTCGCTTCGCCGAAACCCTGGTCAAGCGTGGCTACAAGGCGATCAAGCTGCACACCTGGATGCCGCCGGTGTCGTTCGCGCCCAGCGTGAGCATGGACATCAAGGCATGCGCCGCCGTGCGCGAGGCCGTGGGGCCGGACATTGCGCTGATGATCGATGGCTATCACTGGTACAGCCGCACCGAGGCCCTCACTATCGGCCGTGCCCTGGAGAAGCTCGACTTTGCCTGGTTCGAAGAGCCAATGATGGAAGACTCCGCCGAGTCCTACGCCTGGCTTTCCGGGCAGCTGGATATCCCGGTGCTAGGCCCGGAAAGCCTCGGCGGCAAGCACCTGAGCCGGGCGAGCTGGGTCAAGAACGATGTGTGCGACATCCTGCGTGCGGGGGTTGCCGGTGTGGGTGGCATTGCACCGTGTCTGAAGGTTGCGCACATGGCCGAATCGTTCGGCATGGATTGCGAGATCCATGGCAACGGCGCCGCCAACCTGGCGGTCGTGGGGGCAATCAAGAACTGCACCTGGTACGAGCGCGGTCTGCTGCACCCATTCCTTGACTACGACGAGGTACCTGCCTATCTCAAGCGCCTGGTCGACCCGATGGACGAAGACGGCTATGTGCACCTGTCGAACTTGCCTGGCCTTGGGGAAGACATCGACTTCGACTACGTCGAAACCAATACGCTGCAAAGCTTCTGATTCGTGCATGGCGGCACGCGTCGCTGCGTGCCGCCCGAGCGTCCAATAACTATAAGAAGGCGATCTCACATGAGCGTTATCCCCACACTCTGGGCGGGGGTCTTTGCTGCGTCTCTGGCGCTGACCTCGGTACCTGCTGCTTTAGCGAAAACCCCGGCGGATCAGTTGATCGTCGGTATGAGCATGATCAACCTGCTGTCCCTCGACCCGGCGGCGGCCACCGGGCTGGATGTGTCCGAGGTCAATGCCAACCTCTACGACATGCTGCTGGTGCAGGACGTGCGTCAGCCGGACCGGCTGCTGCCAGCGCTGGCAGAAAGCTGGCGGGTCAGCGATGACCGCAAGACCCTCACGTTCAACCTGCGCAAGGGCGTAACGTTCCAGTCCGGTAACCCGCTAAGTGCCGAGGATGTCGCCTGGTCGCTGCAGCGCGTACTCAAACTTAACCTGGCCTTGGCGTCGACCTGGAAGGCCTACGGGTTTTCTGCGGGCAATGTCGACCAGCACATGCGCGCTGTTGATGACTCAACCTTCGTCATCGAGCTACCACGGCCGACTGATCCGTTGCTGGTGCTGAATACCCTGGCAACTTCGCCCAGCGCATTCATCCTCGACCGCAAGGTGGTGCAGCAGCACCAGAAGGGCGATGACATGGGCAGTGCCTGGCTGGCCACCCACGCGGCTGGTAGCGGGCCGTTCGTGCTAAAGGAGTGGCGCGCCAACGATGTCATCCTGATGAACCGTTTTGACGGGTACTGGGGTGGCCCAGCCAAGCTCAAACGCATCGTCATGCGCAACATGACCGAGTCGCAGTCACTGCGGTTGATGGTGGAGCGGGGCGACCTGGACCTGGCCAAGGGCATGTCCGCGCCAGACATCGAGGCGCTGGAGAAGTCTGACAACGTTCGTACCCAGACCGTGCAGCGCGGAACGTTGTACTACGTTGCTCTGAGCGTGAAGAGCAAACCCTACGACGATGTGCGCGTACGCCGGGCGGTTCGTTCGCTGATCGACTATCAAGGCATCAACCAGACCGTGATGCCGCACTATGGCCAGCTCAATCAGCGCCCGCTACCGCTTGGCCTGCCAGCAAGGCTGGATGATCCGGGCTATGCCCTGAACGTGGCCGAAGCGAAAAAACTGCTGGCCGAAGCGGGCTACCCCGAGGGCTTCAAGACCACCATCCGCGTGCTCACCGAGCCACCTTTCATCAACATTGCGTCCAGCCTGCAGTCGACCTTGGCCCAGGCCGGTATCAAGGCCACCATCGTCACCGGTACCGGCAACCAGATCTACGGTGCCATGCGTGAGCGCAGTTTCGACATCCTGGTCGGGCGCGGCGGCGGTGGTGCTGAACGGCATCCGCATTCAAGCCTGCGCACCCTGGTGTACAACCCGGACAACCGCGACGAAGCCAAGCTGAGCAACTTCCAGGGCTGGCGTACCTCGTTCTACAGCCCCGAGCTGAACAACCTGATCGAGCAGGCGGAAGTCGAGCCCGACAAGGCGCAGCAACTGGCCCAGTACCAGCAAATCCAGAAAACCTTGGACGAGCAGGTGGGGGCCATCCTGCCTGTGTCGCAGATGACCGACACCGTGGTGCTCTACCACGATGTGCAGGACTACCAAGGCCATACCGCGGCCACCACCCGTTACAAAGACGTCTACAAGTCGCGCTGAGGCCAAGCCTGCGAGATTGGTGAATGCTTTTTCAGGAGCCTGTTATGTTTGCTTCGACTGCCTCTGTAATGGGTGCCCGTGTATCGGGTACTGCCCGCCGGGCCAGCACGGTGCTGGTGACCTTGCTTGGCCTGCTGGCGCTGACGTTCTTCATCGGCCGGGTCATGCCGCTGGACCCCGTGCTGGCGGTAGTTGGCCCGGATGCCGACAGCTCCACCTACGACCAGGTATACCGGGCGATGGGCCTGGACAAACCGATCTGGGCCCAGTTCGGGCTGTACTTGAACGACTTGCTGCACGGTGATTTCGGCAATGCACTGCTCACCGGCCACCCAGTACTCGATGACATCAAGCGGGTGTTCCCGGCCACCATCGAGCTGGCAACGCTGGCCATTCTGTTTGGCGTGCTGATCGGTCTGCCACTGGGCGTGGTGGCTGCCAGCAATCAGGGGCGGGTCGGCGACCATGTCGCACGGGTCATTACATTGTTTGGCTATTCCACGCCTATTTTCTGGGTCGGCATGATGGGCCTGCTGGTGTTCTACGCCTGGCTGGGTTGGGCGGGTGGCGCAGGGCGCATCGACCTGGCCTATGACGGCATGGTCGATGAGGTTACCGGCCTGCTGCTGATCGACACGGCGCTGGCGCGTGACTGGGAGGCCTTCACCAGCGCGTTGCGCCATATCGTTCTGCCGGCGTTGATCCTGGGCCTGAACTCGGTGGCCTACATCAGCCGCATGACCCGTAGCTTCATGCTCGAGCAACTGTCGCAGGAATACATCATCACCGCCAGGGTCAAGGGGCTGTCGCGGCGCCAGGTGGTCTGGAACCACGCGTTCCGCAATATCCTCGTGCAGTTGCTCACGGTGGTCGCCCTGGCCTATGGCTCGTTGCTGGAGGGGGCGGTGCTGATCGAAACCGTGTTTGCCTGGCCTGGCTTCGGCCAATACCTCACCAGCAGCCTGATGCTCGGTGACATGAATGCAGTGATGGGCTGCGTGTTGATCATCGGCCTGATTTTCGTTGCGCTCAACCTGATAAGCGACGCCCTGTACAAGGTGTTCGACCCAAGGACCCGCTAATTCCCGCTCAGCGTGAACACATTGAATAACTATAAAAAAGGATGCGCCATGAAGACTGTATTCCCGCCGCTGCGTATGGCTTTGCTGGGCGCAGCGCTGCTGCTCGGCCCGCTCGCTGTGGTGCAGGCGAAAACCCCTGGCGACCAGTTGATCGTCGGCATGAGCATGGTCAACCTGTTCTCCATCGACCCGGCCAACGCGCCCGGCCTGGATGCCTCTGGCATCAATGCCAACCTTTACGACACGCTCATCAAGCGCGACCAGGGCAACCCGGACAAGCACCTGCCACAACTGGCTGAACGCTGGGACGTCAGCGAAGACGGCAAGCAGATCACCTTCCACCTGCGCGGTGATGTCCTGTTCCATTCCGGCAACCCGCTCACTGCCGAAGATGTGGCCTGGTCACTGTACCGGGTGATGAAGCTCAACTATGGCCTGGCTACCACCTGGAAGGCCTACGGCTACAGTGTCGAAAACATTCAAAAGCTGATCCGTGCGACCGATAGCCATACCTTGGTGATCGACCTGCCGCAGCCGACCGACCCGTTGCTGGTGATCGACTCGCTGGCTGTGTCCCCCAGCGCTGTCGTGGTCGACCGCCAGCAAGTGCTCAAGCATGAGAAGAACGGTGACCTGGGCGCGGCCTGGCTGGTCACCAATGAGGCAGGCAGCGGGCCGTTCACCCTGACCAAGTGGAGCGCCAACGATGCGCTGGTGATGACCCGTTTCGACGGGTACTGGGCAGGCCCGGCGAAGATGAAGCGAGTGCTGGTCCGCCACATGACCGAGTCGCAGTCACTGCGCCTGATGCTCGAACGCGGTGACCTGGACCTGGCCTACGGTATGGCTGCGCCGGATATCAAGGCCATCGAGAGTTCCGACACACTCCAGGTGCAAGCGTTGCAGCGCGGCACCCTGTACTACGTGGCGATGAGCATGAAGCAGCCGGAGTTTGCCAACCGCAAAGTCCGTGAAGCGGTGCGTAACCTGATCGACTACCAGGGCCTGGACCAGCAGGTGATGCCGCATTACGGCAAGCTCAACCAGCAGCCGATGCAGCTTGGGCTCGAGGCCCGGTTGCCCGACCCGGGCCACAAGCTGGATGTCGCCAAAGCCAAGGCACTGCTGGCAGAGGCGGGCTACCCACATGGTTTCAATACAACCATTCGCACGCTGTCCGAACCTCCCTTCATTGATATCGCTGCACGTATGCAGTCGACCCTGGCTGAAGGTGGCATCAAGGCCACTATCGTCACCGGTACCGGCAACCAAGTGTATGGCGCCATGCGCGCGCGCAACTTTGAGATGATCGTGGCGCGGGGCGCCGAGCGTTATCCGCACCCGTATTTCAGTCTGCGCACCTTCGTCTACAACCCCGACAACAGTGACAGCGCTGGCCTGCCCAACTTCCAGGGCTGGCGAGCGTCGTTCTTCAGCCCCCCGCTGAATGACCTGATCGACCGGGTGGGGGTCGAGCGCGATGCGGCCAAACGCCTGGCCATGTACCAGCAGGCGCAGAAACTGTACGACGACGAGGTGGGGCCGATCATGATGATTTCGCAGATGACCGACACCGCCGTAAGCGCAGCCGACGTCAAGGGTTTCACTGGCGACGACGCCGAAGCCACCCGCTACCTGGGCGTCTACAAGCAACGTTGAGTACCGTCCGGGGGCTCACGGGTACCCCGAGCGGCCATGACTCCACATCGAGAACTTGCCGATGATTGCCAACATATCTTCTACCGAATCTACCGCCAAGCGGCAGGCCGATGCCCCGGCGTCCAGCCTTGAGGCCCTTGGCAAAAGCAGCCTGCGGGTGTTGCGCCTGCTGGTCCGCAACCCTATGACCCTGGCGGGCTTGCTGGTGGCCTTGCTGCTGGTCGTGGTAGCGGCGTTCGCGCCGTGGATCGCCACCCACGACCCGGTCATCCAGAACCTCGCCAATGCCTTGCAGGCACCCAGTGCCGCGCACTGGTTCGGTACCGACGAATACGGCCGGGATATCTTCAGCCGGCTGGTCTATGGCGCGCGTATCACCCTCTACATCATCGCCCTGGTGACGGTCATCGTCGGCCCGATCGGCCTGTTCATCGGCACGGTATCGGGCTACTTCGGCGGCATTGTCGATACCGTGTTCATGCGCGTCACCGACATTTTCATTTCGTTCCCCAGCCTGGTGCTGGCGCTGGCCTTCATCGCCGCATTGGGCCCTGGCCTTGAGCATGCGGTGGTGGCTATTGCGTTAACCTCCTGGCCACCGATCGCACGGCTGGCCCGGGCCGAAACCCTGTCGCTGCGCAAGGCCGACTTCGTGGTGGCGGTCGAACTGCAGGGCGCGTCTTCGACACGCATCATCCTGCGCCATATCGTACCGATGTGCCTGTCGTCGGTGATCATCCGCCTGACCATGAACATGGCCGGCATCATCCTTACCGCGGCGGCGCTGGGCTTCCTCGGGCTAGGGGCGCAGGCGCCTTTGCCGGAGTGGGGGGCGATGATCTCCACGGGGAGGCGCTACATGCTCGAGTGCTGGTGGCTGGTAGCCGTACCCGGTGCGGCAATCATGCTGGTGAGCCTGGCGTTCAACCTGCTGGGCGATGGCCTGCGGGACATTCTCGACCCGCGTAGCGAGTAACCGGAGGCTTTATGTCAGCAGTCAAACTCAATGTCGAATCGCTCAATGTGCGCTTCGTCAACGGCAAGAAAGTGATGCACGCGGTGCGTGATGTGTCCTTCACCCTGGGCCGGGAAAAGCTCGCCATCGTGGGTGAGTCCGGTTCGGGCAAGTCCACCGTGGGCCGCAGCTTGCTCAAGCTGCACCCCGGCAGCGCGCAGATCACCGCAAAGGCCCTGCAGTTCGGCGATGTCGACCTGCTCAGTGCCAGCGAAAAGACCATGCAGAAAATTCGCGGCCAGCGCATCTCGATGATCATGCAAGACCCCAAGTATTCGCTCAACCCGGTGGTGCGGGTGGGTGACCAGATTGCCGAGGCGTACCTGGCGCACCACAAGGCCAGCCGCAACGACGCCCGTGAGCGGGTGCTGCAGATGCTCGACAAGGTGCATATCCGCGACCCAAAGCGCGTCTACGATCTTTATCCGCATGAGGTGAGCGGCGGCATGGGCCAGCGCATCATGATCGCGATGATGGTGATCACCAGCCCGGAAGTGATCATCGCTGACGAGCCGACCTCGGCGCTGGATGTTTCGGTGCGCCAGCAGGTGCTCAACGTGCTCGAAGAGCTGGTGGTGGAGCAGCAGATGGGGCTGATCTTCGTTAGCCACGACCTGAACCTGGTGCGCAATTACTGTGACCGGGTACTGGTGATGTATGCCGGGCGCGTGGTGGAGTCGCTGGCTGCCAGTGACCTGCACCGTGCCGAACACCCCTACACCCGAGGCCTGCTGGCCGCTTTGCCAAGCATGGACAACCGCCGCCCGCGATTGCCCGTGTTGCAACGCGACCCACTGTGGCTCTCCTGCTGAGGTAACTGACCATGTCCATGATCCAAGCACACGCATTGAACCTTAGCTTTGGCGTTGGCGCCACGCTCAACCAGGTGCTGCACAATGTCGACCTGAGTGTCGAAGATGGCGAGTCATTTGGCCTGGTGGGGGAGTCCGGCTCTGGCAAGACCACGGTATTGCGTTGCCTGGCCGGCCAGTACCGGCACTGGAGCGGAGCCCTGAGCATTGACGGCGTGCCGTTGCAACACAAGCTCCCCAAGGAGCACTTTCGCAAGGTGCAGATGGTGTTCCAGGACCCCTATGGTTCGCTGCACCCGCGCCATACCATCGACACTGCACTGCGCGAGCCGCTGGTGATCCACGGCATGGATGAGCGCAACGATCGCATCAACGACATCCTCGTCAAGGTAGGTCTCAACGACAGCTACCGTTACCGCTACCCGCACCAGCTGTCCGGTGGCCAGCGTCAGCGCGTGGCTATCGCCCGGGCGTTGATTCTTGAGCCTAGGGTGCTGTTGCTCGATGAGCCCACGTCGGCGCTGGATGTGTCGGTGCAGGCAGAAATTCTCAACCTGTTGTCCGACCTGCGTCAGCGCGAGAAGCTCACCTACCTGATGGTGACGCACGACCTGGGTGTGGTCAGCCATCTGTGTGACAAGGTCGCGGTGATGCAGCAGGGGCGTATCGTCGAGCAACTGGACTGCCGGGCACTGAGCCAGGACCAGGCCACCCACGATTACACACGAATGCTGGTGCAAGCCAGCCGTGACTTCAGCGCAGATCGTGCCCCGGCCATGTCGGCCTGAACCCGGCAATTACAAGGAAGACAAGAACATGCCGAATGCCAACCTTGCGCCCGCTTCGCTGGTGCGTGCTGCCGTGGTTGCCCTGGCCATGGGCAGCAGCTTGCCGCTGTGGGCCGTAGAGGCACCTGCAAAGGTCCAGGTGCCGACGCTGGCCTACGACGACCGGCAGATCATCCTGGTATGGGAAAAGCCCGCCAGCCATGCCGAGATCGTCGACTACCACGTGTACGCCAATGGCCGGTTGCTGGGTGCAAGCAACGCCAACAACGAGCAGGTGTCACCGGCCAAACCGTACATCGACCGGTTTTACGAGCAGGACCTGCACAACTTCCACCACCGCATCGCCATTCACAGCTTCACCGCCCAAGGGCTTGCCCCCGATACCGAGTACCACTTCACCGTGCGCTCGGTCGATCGCAATGGCAAGGAGTCTGCTGACAGCCCCGTGGTTGTGCAGCGAACCACGGCCATACCGGCGCTGTTCAACGTGCAGCGCTACGGTGCCAAGGGCGATGGCAAGGCGCTCGACACGGCTGCCATTCAGCGTGCCATCGATGCTTGCAGCAAGGGCTGCAAGGTGTTGCTGCCTGCCGGCACGTACAAGAGCGGGGCGCTTTACCTTAAGAGCGACATGACCCTGGAAATCGCCGAGGGCGCTACCCTGTTAGGTTCCGAGCGTGCCGAGGACTACCCGCGCCAGGGCTATATCCAGTACCCGTATTCCACCACCGTGCGTCCGGCCTCGCTGATCAATGCCTTGCCGCGCGACCCGCGTGCGCATCAGGCCTTCGAGAATATCCGCATCGTCGGCAAGGGCACCATCGACGGCAATGGCTGGAAGCGTAACCCGGATGTGCTCGACGAGCGCGGGCAAGCCTTGCCCTTCTACCTGCCCAGCGACAACAGCCGCTACATGCACGATGGCGTGCTGGCCAAGGCTCAGGTGGAGCGGGCGGTTGCCGAGGGCATGAACGTCAAGGACGCCTACGGTCAGATGCGTTCCTCGCTGATTACCCTGCGCAATGTGAAAAACGTGTTCTATGGTGGCTTCACGGTGGTCAACCCGGCCTACCACGGCATCATGAACCTGGAGACGCAGAATGTGGTGCTGGCTAACACCACGCACCGTACCTACGACGCCAACAACGGCGACGGTATCGAGTTTGCCAACAGCCGCGGCGCCCTGGTGTTCAACAACTTCTTCGACACCGGAGACGACTGCGTCAACTTCGCCGCCGGCACTGGGGCGGATGCGGTCCACCAGAAGGCGCAGGAGGAGGCCTGGATCTTCAACAACTATTTCCGCAAAGGCCATGGCATGGTCGTGGCGGGCAGCCATACCGGCGCGTGGATTCAGAACATCCTGGCCGAGGACAACGTCTCCGATGGCACCGATGCCGGGCTGCGCATGAAAAGCACCAACTTCATGGGCGGCGGCGCACGCCACGTCACTTTCCGTGATTCGGCCATCCGCAACACGGCAAAACAGGCCTTCATCTTCACCCTGGATTACAACGACCCGAATGCCAAGCTCGATTACAAGCGCTCGGCGGTGGCGGGGCAGTTCCGGGATATCACGGTCAGCGACGTAAGCGTGGAAAACGCCCGCACCGCTGCCATCGAGGTCAAGGGCGATAGCAGCCATGGCGCCTGGCATCAGGGCCTGGTGTTTGAACGAGTGCGCTTTCGCGGGCCAGCCCCGGTGAAGATCGATGGCCTCAAGGATTCGCGTTTCGACGGGCTTCGCTTCACCGACACCGGGGGTGCCAACCCTTGGCAGGTGCAGGGCAGCCAAGGGCTTGTCTATACGGACGTAGAGCCCGCGCCGGGGCCTCAGGCCTCGCTGTAGAATGCCTGTAGCCGTTGCGCCTCACGCAGGCGCATACGGCTGTTGCTCAGGTGCAGGTACATGGCGGCGCGCGCCGCATCCACCTGGCGGCTGGCGATGGCGTCGTAGATCTGCTGATGTTCGGCATTGATACCGGCCAGGTAGGTACTGCGGTTGCTCTGCCCGGTATAGGCAGAGTTCATGCGCGTGCGGGGGATCATCTTGGTGCCCAGGTGCTTCATGATATCGATCAGGTACTGGTTACCCGCGGCCTTGGCAATTTTCAGGTGGAACTGGAAGTCGGCGTTGGTCGTGCTGCCGGATTTTTCCGGGCCTTGCATCAGGGCTTCCAAGGCTTGCTGCAGTTCTTCGAGTGCCTGTGGCGTGGCCCGTTCGGCGGCCATGCCGGCGGCTTGCACTTCAAGGCTTAGGCGGTATTCCAGCAGGTCGAGCACATCGGACAGCAGGCTGATGGTTGCCGGCCCCACGTTGAAGCTCTCCGGTGCCGGCATGTCCAGCACGAAGGTGCCCACGCCGTGGCGGGTCTCGACCAGGCCCGCTGCCTGCATGCGCGACAACGCTTCGCGTACTACCGAGCGGCTGACGCCTTCGGTTTCGATCAGTGTGGCTTCGGTCGGCAGCTTGTCACCACGCTTGAGCGTGCCCTCACGCATGCGTTGGGCGAAGCGCTCGACCAGTGCTTCGGCCAGGCGGCGAGGCTGTTGAGGGGGGCTGGCGGTCGGGTTCGGCATTACTGTGCTCTTGTGTTGGCAGCGGGCAGTATAGTGCGTTTTGGCCCCGGGCAGCGGGTATACTCCGGGATCTTCCGCTTAGCAAAGGTTCGCCCAATGGCTTCTGCCACCCCGGAAAAACGCCTGAATCTCGCCCAGCAACTGGTGCATGACCTGTCGCAGCAGATTCTCTCGGGCGAATTGCCAGCGGGAAGCAAATTGCCCACCGAAGAAGCCGTGACCAAAGCGCGTGGCGTAAGCCGTACCGTGGTGCGCGAAGCCATGTCACGGTTGCAGGCCGAAGGCCTGGTAGAAACCCGCCGTGGTATCGGCACCTTTGTTGTAGACGCCATCCCGGCAGGTGACTTCCAGAGTGCCAAGCCTGGAATGGGGGGCGCATACAACGAGGTGGCGATCATCGAGCTGCGGCTTTGCCTTGAAGTCGAGGCGGCTGCCATTGCTGCCCAGCGTGCCACCCCAGAGCAACTGGCTGCCATGCGGGCGGCGCTGGATGGGAGTGTCGCTACGCAGTCTGCACCCTGCATGCGTACCGACTTCGAGTTTCACCTGCAGATAGCCCAATGCACGGGCAACAGCTTTTTCATCGACACCATGACCCATCTTGGGCATACCTTGTTGGCTGCGGCCCAGCAAGCAGTGCCAGGTGGCGATGCCGAGCAACGGGCACTGGAGGCGCGGGAGCGTGAGCAAGTGCATGCCGCGATTACCCGCAAGGATGCCGGTGCTGCCCGCGCTGCCATGCGGCTGCACTTGGTCAACTGCCTGACACGTGCCCAGCGCGCGGTCAGCGAGTGTCCGAAAACAGATCGAACATCAATTGCCTGAGCCATCGGTTGGCCGGGTCCTTGATGTACCGTCTGTGCCAGAACAGGTTGATCTCGATGTTCGGCAACTTCACGGGTGGCGGCAGTAAGCGATGATTTGCAGGGCGAACTGAACCGTGCCCGGCAGTTGGCGGGGCAGGCGCAGGCTGCTTGATGGCTTGGGGCGGTGGCTAACCTCACAGCGCATCCCGCGCCTTGCCCCGATACACCCGCAGCACATCCGCCATCACCGCCAGCGCGATCTCCGCTGGCGCCTTGCTGCCCAGGTCCAGCCCAATAGGCATGTGCAGCCGTTCTATCTGCTTGTCGGTCAGCCCGCCAATCCGCTGCAGCCGCTCGGCGCGACGTGCTGACGTGGCCGCCGAACCCATGGCGCCTATATAGAACGCTGGGGTATTCACCGCCTCCATCAATGCCAGGTCATCGATTTTCGGATCATGCGTCAGCGCCACAATGGCGGTAGCCGCATGGCAACCACCCGCAGCAATGAACAGCGAAGGCAGCACCCGATGCATCTGTGCGCCCTCGATTACGACGTGCGCCATCTCCTCGCGCGGGTCGCAGGCGATGACCTCGCAGCCCAGCGTGTGAGCGATATCGGCACAGGCTTGAGCGACCGGCGACAGCCCGGCCAGCACCAACCGCAGGGCAGGGCCAATGCCGATGTAAATTGCGTCGTGGTGCATGCGCACGCCAGCACGGTTGTCGTCATGCACACTGAATTCACCCGCCGGCATACTGACTTTGCGCATGACCCGCTGCTGCCCCAACAGTGCCCCGTGCAACGCATGCAGGTGCTTCAGCCAAGCGCCATCCGCCTGCCGCCGCTCCACCAATACCACCAGCACACCACCGCAAGGTAAGCGCAAGCGCCGGCTCTGTTCCTGGCCGTCTCCGTAACGCACCACCTGTGCCGGTTGGCTGAACGCACCGTGTGCCAGGCTGGCAAGGAACTCCTCTTCCACGCAACCGCCGGATAATGACCCAACCCAATCCTGCGCGCTGCGGCAAGCCAGCATAGCCCCAGGCGAACGGGGTGCCGAGCCGTAGGTGGACAGCACCGTGCACAGCCACACCGTATCCCCGGCCCGGGCCCATTGCAGTGCCTTGTCGACCACCTGTAGGTCGAGATGCTGCATGTTCCGCTCCCTCGCGTCTATCGTGTCAGCCCAGTCGAAAAAGCCGCGCAATGGCTCAATGTCTGTGGCAGTGTTGGGTATCTGGCCAGCCCCACAGGGACCGACATGCAAACTCGCAAAACCGGTGTTCGCGCCCAGCAGGCCGACCGCACCCGGGACAATATTCTCAAGGCCGCAGTGAAGGTCTTCAGCAAGGAAGGCTTCACTGGCGGGCGCATCGAGCAGATCTCCACGCTGGCCAAGTCCAACGACCGGATGATCTATTACTACTTCGGCAGCAAGGAAAAGCTGTTCATCAGTGTGCTGGAGCACATCTATGCCAGCTTCAACCAGGCCGAAGCGAAGCTGCGCCTCGACCTCGCCGACCCTGAGCAGGCCCTGCGCGAACTGGTGGCGTTTATCTGGGACTATTATGTGCGCCACCCCGAATTCGTCACCATCCTCGCCACCGAAAACCTTCACCAGGGCTTGCACGCGCGCAAGTCGCAAAACCTCAGGGCGCTGTCCGGCGAGGCGGTCGGCGTGCTGCGGCCGATCATCGAGGCCGGACAGGCAGAGGGCCTGTTCCGCGACGATATCTGCATTACCCACGCCTACCTGATGATTGCCTCGCTCTGCTACTTCTATAACTCCAACCGCCATACGCTCAGCTCGTTCCTGGCCGTGGACCTGGCCGACAAGCAGGCCAAGGCCGATTGGCTGGCCTTCATCAGTGACCTTGCGCTGCGCGGCTTGCGCCGCTGAGCCTCAGTGGCTGCCAGGGTTGGCGCGTACCTGCGCAGCCTTGGACGCCAGCCCTTGCCAGGCCGGTTTGTCGGCGGCAAAACGATGGCGCAGGTAGGCCGCGAGGTCGGCTACCTGGCGGTCCGACAGGCTGTCCTTGAAACCGGGCATGTAGCCCAGGTCGCGGGTTGCCGGGGTCGGAATGCCGTGCAGCACAACGCGCAGCAGGTTGTCCGGCAGGTCACTATGGACGTTGCTGTTGACCGCCATCGACGGGCTGACGCCAAACAGCTTCGGCCCCAGCCCATCACTGTGACAGGCCAGGCATGCACCTTTGAATACCCGCTCGCCGTTGCTCAGCGACACGTGCGAGTCCACCTGAGGCGCGGCATTGGTGGCCAGTGTCTGCGGCTCGCCATCCATGGAGCTGAGGTAGTGGGCGATGGCGCGCACGTCGCTTGTTGGCAGGGTGGCAAGCTCACTGACCACCGGGCCCATGGGGCCGGCCGCCACGCCATGTTTTTCGGAGAAGCCAGTGCTGAGGTAGTTGAACAACTCGTCTTCGCTCCACGGCGTCGATGACTTGCCCAGGGCGTTCAAGGCCGGGGCCTCCCAGCCATCGACCATGCCGCCGGCAAGGTAGCTGCTACCGCCTTTTTCTGCGCCCAGCAGGTTGCGCGGCGAGTGGCAGGCCGTGCAGTGCCCCAGGCCGTCGACCAGGTAGGCACCGCGGTTCCACTGCGCATTGCGCTGCGGGTCGGGCTGGTATTCGCCGCGTTGCAGAAACAGCGCATTCCAACCGGCCATCAGCGGCCGCTGGTTGAACGGGAAGCGCATCTGGTTGGCGGGCGCTTCCTGGCGTACCGGGGTTTGCGACATCAGGTAGGCATACAGCGCTTGCATGTCGGCGTCGTTGATGTTGCGAAACGAGGTGTAGGGAAACGCCGGGTACAGGTGCCGGCCATCGCGGCTGATACCTTCGCGCATGGCCCGCTCGAAGGCCGCGAAGGACCAGCGGCCGATACCGGTTTCCGGGTCGGGGGTGATATTGGTGCTGTATAGCGTGCCGAAAGGCGTATCCATTGCCAGCCCCCCGGCATTGGCCTTGCCGCCACTGACCGTATGGCACACGGCGCAGTCGCCCGCCGCCGCCACCTGGCGCCCGCGCTCGAGCATGGCGGCGCTCCAGCTGCCGACAGCAGGTGGCGTTACCGGGGCGATTTCGGCGCGCCAGGGCAAGGCGGTGGCAAGCATGCCCAATGCGGCGCCGAACACCCCGGCCAGCGAACCGAACCACCACTTCGAACGCTTGGTTGACGGCTGCGCTGGCGCGGGCGCATCTGGCCCTTGGCCTTCGCCACCGAGCGCAGCGCGCACGCGTTCGGCAGTGATCGGCAGCTCGCGAAAACGAATGCCGGTGGCGTCGAAAATGGCATTGGCGATGGCCGCTGCGCTGGGTACCGAGGCTGACTCGCCACTGCCCATTGGCGGCTCGTGCTGGCGCGGCAGCATCATTACGTCGATAGCTGGCACCTCGGGGAAGGTCAGGATCGGATAGCCGCCCCATTCCTTGCTCGCCACCGTCGACTCTTCGAAGCTGACCTGCTCCTTGAGCGCCCGGCTGGTGGACTGGATGACGTTGCCGTGGATCTGGTGACGCACACCCTCGGGGTTGACCATCATCCCGGCATCGTGGCCGATCACCACCCGGGTGACGGCCACTTCGCCTGTGCGCCGGTCCACTGCGACATCAGCTACCCACGCTGCCCAGGCCGCGCCGAAGCCGGGGAATTTACTGTGGATATAGCGCGCATAGGCAAAACCCCGGCCGCGCAGCACATCACCTTCGGCCTGTGTCTGCATGGGCCGGGTATGCGGCTGCCATTGCGCGCGTTCAGCGGTGGCTTTGACCAGGTCGATGGCGCGCGGGTCGGACAGGTGCTTGAGGCGATATTCGACCGGGTCGACGCCAGCGGCGAAGGCCAGTTCATCAATGTACGACTCGTGGGCGAAGCTGTTGGGCATGGCCGACACCCCCCGCATCCATGAGGCACGCACCAGTGGCGTCATGTCATTGATAGTGACGCGTATGTGTTCGTAGTCGTAAGGCGGGATCGACGTTCGATCGCCCATCTCGAACAGCGCCGGCACCGGCTCCACGGCACCGGTCAGTAGCAGGGCCAGGGTGGGCGCGCCATTGGACGGGTAGCTGGTCTGGAAGTCATAGGCGGCCACGCTGCCATCGGCGTTCAGGCCGCCGTCGATTTCCATCAACTGCGCGGTGCCCTTGGGCTCCCACACGTGTTCCTGTTCGCGGGTCAGCTGCACCCGCACCGGGCGCTGCACCGCACGCGACAGCAGCACCGCGTCGGCGCACACGTCATCGGCGCAGTTGCGGCCATAACAGCCGGCTGCCTCCATGCGAATGATCTCGATGCGTGCTTCGTCGCACGCCAGCAGCCAGGCCAGGTCTGCGCGCAGCAGGTGCGGGTTCTGCGTACCTGACCACACGCGGATCTGCCCTGCGGTGAAGTCGGCCAGCGCACATGATGGGCCGATCGATGCGTGCAGCTGGTAAGGCCACAGGTAGCTGCGGCTCAGGCGCTGGCTGGCATTGGCGATGCCGGCGTCGACATCGCCCTGGTCCAGCACGGTGCGCTGCACGCGCGGGTTGTCGCGGATGGCCTGGGCGACATCGCTAAGGTCGGGCAGCTTGCCTGTAAAGGGCTTCCAGCTGACTTTCAGCTCATGGGCTGCACGGATGGCTTGCTCTTCGCGCTCTGCCACCACGCCGACGAAGTCGCAGATGACCACCACGGCGACCACGCCGGGTAGATGGGCGATGGAGGATTCATCCACCGCCAACAGGCTGTTGCCGACAAAGTCGCCGCTGTCATGGCCGGCGTAGGGCGGGCGGATGACCCGACCGTGAAGCATGTTGGGCAGGCGCATGTCGTGCACATAGGTCAGCTCGCCGGTGGCCTTGCCAGGGATGTCTACCCGAGGGGCGCTGCGCCCGACCAGGCGGTAGTCCTCGATGGCCTTGAGCGGGGCGTCGTCGGCAATGTGCAGCCGGTGGTTCTCGCCTTGCACCAGTTCGGCAAAACTCAGCGTGCTGCCGTTACTGGCGATAACCGTGCCGTCTTCAATGCGCAGCATTTCGGGCGGGCAGCCAAGGCGCAGGGCGGCCTGTTGCAACAGATAGCGTCGCGCTGTGGCTGCGGCCTTGCGCAGCGGTACCGCGGAAATCTGCAGGGTGGCGCTGGCAATGGTCGCGCCCTGGTTGGGGGCCCGCTCGGTGTCGCCCAGCACCATGTGCACCTGGTCCATGCGCAGGTCCAGCTCTTCGGCGACGATTTGCGCCAGCGAGGTACGGATGCCAGTGCCCAGGTCGACATGACCATTGAAGGCGTAGACCATGCCGTCGTCGCTGACCGCGATGAACAACGCCAGCTCACGTTCCTTGACTGCAGGTGTCACGCCCTTGGCCACAGGGCCTGAGGGTGGGGTGATCTGGTCGACGATCAGCAATACGCCGGTCTTGGCCAGCAGTTGGTCGCGGCTGGGCACCTGTTGTGAGTGGTTCATTGCTTTCTCCGGGTCTCGGCAGCGCGGCGCACGGCGCGCAGGATTTCGACGTGGGTGCCGCAGCGGCACAGGTTGCCGGACAGTTCATTGCGAATCTGTTCGTCGCTGGGGGCGGTAATGCGATCGAGCAGGGCCTTGGCAGTCATGATCATGCCGTTCATGCAGTAACCACACTGGGCCGCCTGCTCGTCGATGAACGCCTGTTGTACGGGGTGCGGCGCGGCCTTGCTGCCCAGCCCTTCGAGGGTGGTGATATCGCGGCCAGCGGCGCCGGCCAAGGGGATGACGCAGGAGCGGGCGGCCACGCCGTCGATGATCACCGTACACGCCCCACACTCGCCCAGGCCGCAGCCGTACTTGGGGCCGTTCAGGCACAGGTCGTTGCGCAGGATCAGCAGCAGCGGGGTGTCAGGCATGGCGCTGACTTCGACGGGCTGGCCGTTGACCTGCAGGGAGATGGTTATTTGCATTGTTGGCTCATCTCTGGAGGTTGCTTGCGCTACCAAAGGACTCAAATGACGCGAGCGTTTAGGTAAGTACTCACTACATGAAATGAGTGAGCAAGAAGCAGGCCAGAGATGAATTTGCAGAGAGCTGTGGTGGGGGGCAGGGAGGAAGATTGTCGGCGTCTGAGAAATCGAGCGCCGCCCGCGCGGCGCATCGCGCTGTGCCGAACCCCCGATGCGTGTGTAGGAGCGGGTTTACCCGCGAATACGGTGGCGGCGGCAACGGTGAACGGCGGGTGGAGATTGGCCAGCAGGCCCGGCCCATTCGCGGGTGAACCCGCTCCTACGGCGGCCTGTGTTCAACCCCCGATGCGTGTGTAGGAGCGGGTTTACCCGCGAATACGGTGGTGGCGGCAACGGTGATCGGCAGGTGGAGATTGGCTAGCAGGACCGGCCCATTCGCGGGTGAACCCGCTCCTACGACGGCCTGTGTCCAACCACCGATGCGTGTCCAATGTGAGCGAGCTTGCTCGCGATGTGCTTGATCTCTCAGGCCGCGTATCTGTGACGGCCACCGCGGCAGTCACAACAATTTTCAGCCCGCGTTCTCGTCGCTGTCGATCATCTTGCGCAGCAGGTACAAAATGGCTACGCGCTCCCCGGCATTCAGGCTGCCCATGCTCAATTCGCTGATCTGCCGGGCGCAGGGGATCATTGCATCGAGCAAGGCCGCGCCGCTTTCGGTGAGTTCGACGATGACCTTGCGCCGGTCGCCCGGGTCTGGCGAAAGCTGCACCAGCTCGCGCGCCTTCAGGCGCTCGACGATGCCGCGGATGGTTGCCTGGTCCACCGCGGTGGCCTTGATCAGTTCGGCCTGGGAGCTGGGGCCGTGGTCGCGCAGGGCGCACAGGGTGACGAACTGGATCGAGGTAAGCTGCGGGTCGCAGGCCTGCTGCTGGAAGATCGCCGTGTGCCGCTGGTAGGCCTTGCGCAGCAAGTGCCCGACCTGTTCGGTAACGTCGTAGGGGGTGTTGTCGAGCGGGGCGCTGCTGGGGGTGGTTTTTTTCGACATAGGATGGCTTGGGCTGGGTGGAAAGAGGCTGGCCGGCCGCCAATAGCGGAGCGCCCGGCCAGTATAACCCCTATCGCGCTCGCGACTCCTCTGGTGCAACCACGTCGCCGGCCAGCACTACCGCCTTGTCATCCAGGTAGATATCGCAGTTGCGCAGCGGGATGTCCAGGTGGCACGGAGTCTTGCGCTTGCCGCCGACCTCGGTGTTGGGGCCAGTGGAGAACAGGAAGTTGCCGTAGAACGCACGGGCATCCATGCACATGCCGTCGTTGCGGTCGTGCAGGCCCATGGCCGTCCATTGCGCGCGCGGCTGCAGGCCCCAGCCTATGTGCGAGATGCCGTATACCTCGGGGTCGTTGAAGTACTTCATGTAGTCACGCAGGTACTCGGCCTCGAAGCCGCCATGTATGCCGGTGATGAAGCCTTTTTCGATTTCCAGGGTGATGCGCTCGCGGCAATAGTTCTTGAATGGCAGGATGATGTCGCCCACGTCCAGCACCAGCGTGCCCTCGGCGCTGTCCTCGTTCGGCCAGGTGAACAGAAAGCCGCTGGGCCAGTGGTCCCAGCGCCCCGGTTCGTCGGCATAGCCGTACTCAGTCACGGCCGGGTACTGGCCGAGCGGGGCATGGAAGTCGCTACCGGCCTTGGACCGCACATGCAGGCTGCGCGCCTGTTTCAAAAGGGTTTCGGCAGCCAGCACCCGGCGTTTGTCGTCTTCGGTCGGCAGCATGCGCGCCAGCACCTCGGGTGGCTCTACGGCCAGCAGGATGCGCGTGCCGGTCTTGAGAATCTGCTCCTGCTCGGGCGAGTGCAGCAGCATCATGGTGTCGACGACCAGGTCGGCCGCTTCCAGCGCCCGCTGCGCCGCCAGGTTGCCGGTCAGCGCGGTGTCGCCGCAGTAGGCCGTCATGTCGTTGCCCATGGCGGTCGGGTGGTTGAACGCCGGCAGCTCTACCGCATACACCTTGGCCTTCAAACGCTGGGCGGCCTCCATGGCGGCGTTGACCGTGCGCGGGTCGGAGTAGTGGCTCTTGAGCACGGCCACGCTCTGCGTTTCGTCCACGCGAGACAGCTTCAGTACGTGCTCGAACATCTGGGTCAGTTGTGCATTGCTCACCGGCATCGGGGTTCTCCTGGGTGGCGTTGACAGGGGCGCACCATGGCAGTGCCTGGTGCTTCATCTCGGTGCAAAATAATAGTGTGTACACCCTACTTATGCAGATGAAAACGCATCCTGCCAGCGAGCGCAAGTTATCTGTTCAAGCGTTACCTATCCACACATAGTCCAGTATTTACGGTAACAGTCAGCCGGTTTTCGTTTCGTTCAGCTGTTTGAAAAATATTTTAAGCTGGCTCTTTTCAAAAGTCATTTGTAGCGTATACGCTCTAAATAGTCAGGCGGTTGAACCGCTGGCCCCCTATCAGAACAAGAGGAGACATACCCATGCGGGGTAGGCAGAAAATCGCAATCGTCGGTGCAGGTCTGGGTGGGGCAGCCGCCGCCACGTTGCTGCAACAGGCCGGGTTCGATGTCGAGGTATTCGAACAGGCTCCGGCGTTCACCCGCCTGGGCGCGGGCATTCATATCGGCCCTAACGTGATGAAAATCTTCCGCCGCATGGGGCTGGAGCAGAAGCTGGAGCTGATGGGCTCGCACCCGGACTTCTGGTTCAGCCGCGACGGCAATACCGGTGATTACCTGTCGCGCATTCCGCTGGGCGAGTTTGCCCGCCGCGAATACGGCGCCGCGTACATCACCATCCACCGTGGCGACCTGCACGCCCTGCAGATCGAGGCCATCCAGCCGGGCACCGTGCACTTCGGCAAGCGTCTGGAAAAGATCGTCGACGAAGGTGACCAGGTGCGCCTGGACTTCGCCGACGGCACCCACACCGTGGCCGACATCGTCATTGGGGCCGACGGCATCCATTCGAAGATCCGTGAAGAGTTGCTGGGGGCTGAAGCGCCGATCTACAGCGGCTGGGTCGCGCACCGTGCACTGATTCGCGGGGTGAACCTGGCACAGCATGCCGATGTGTTCGAGCCCTGCGTCAAATGGTGGTCCGAAGACCGCCACATGATGGTCTACTACACCACCGGCAAGCGCGACGAGTATTACTTCGTCACCGGCGTGCCACATGAGGCCTGGGACTTCCAGGGTGCGTTCGTCGACAGCAGCCAGGAAGAAATGCGCGCAGCCTTCGAAGGCTACCACCCCACCGTACAGAAGCTGATCGACGCTACCGAATCGATTACCAAGTGGCCGCTGCGCAACCGCAACCCGTTGCCGTTGTGGAGCCGTGGTCGCCTGGTGCTGCTGGGCGACGCCTGCCACCCGATGAAGCCACATATGGCCCAGGGCGCGTGCATGGCCATCGAGGACGCGGCCATGCTGACCCGCTGCCTGCAGGAGACCGGGGTGTCGGACCACCGCACGGCGTTCGCCCTGTACGAGGCCAACCGTAAAGAGCGGGCATCGCAGGTGCAATCGGTATCCAACGCCAACACCTGGCTCTACACCCAGGAAGACCCAGCTTGGGTTTACGGCTACGACCTCTATGAGCAGCAGCTTAATAGCGGGGAGGCGGCATGAGCACCTTCGTCGCTGGTGGTAACGTCAGCGCCAATGGCATCCGGCAGCATTACCTGCACTATGGCGGCAAGGGCCATGCGCTGATCCTGGTGCCAGGCATCACCAGCCCAGCGATCACCTGGGGCTTTGTCGCCGAGCGCCTTGGGCAGTATTTCGACACCTATGTGCTGGATGTGCGCGGGCGCGGCTTGTCTTCAAGCGGCCCCGAACTGGACTACGGCACCGACGCTTGTGCTGCGGATATTCCCGCCTTTGCCGCCGCGCTGGGCCTGGATGGCTACCATCTTGTCGGGCACTCGATGGGGGCGCGTTTTGCCATCCGCGCTGCCGCCCAAGGGGCGCCGGGGCTGCAGCGGCTGGTGCTGGTCGACCCACCGGTGTCCGGGCCGGGCCGCCGCGCCTACCCGAGCAAGTTGCCGTGGTACGTCGATTCGATCCGCCAAGCCACGATTGGCATGAGCGGCGATGACATGCGCGCCTTCTGCGCCACCTGGAGCGACGAGCAACTGGCCCTGCGTGCCGAGTGGCTGCACACCTGCTACGAGCCGGCGATCGTGCGGGCCTTCGATGATTTCCACGGGGTCGATATCCACCAGTACCTGCCCGCGGTGCGCCAGCCGGCATTGCTGATGGTGGCCGGGCGGGGTGGGGTGATCGAGCCCCGTGACATTGCTGAAATGCGCGAGCTCAAGCCGGATATCCAGGTTGCGTACGTTGACAACGCCGGCCACATGATTCCCTGGGATGACCTGGACGGTTTCTTCGCCGCCTTTGGCGACTTCCTCGACCACCCCCTCGTCTGACGGAGCACGAGACATGACCCAGCTATACCGCATCGGCCAGATCGTGCCGAGTTCGAACACCACCATGGAAACCGAAATTCCGGCGATGCTCAACGCACGCCAGGCGATCCGCCCCGAGCGGTTCACCTTCCATTCCAGCCGCATGCGCATGAAGCAGGTGAAGAAGGAAGAGCTGGCCGCGATGGACGCCGAGTCCGACCGCTGCGCAGTGGAGCTGTCCGACGCCAAGGTCGATGTGCTGGGCTATGCCTGCCTTGTAGCGATCATGGCCATGGGGCTGGGCTATCACCGTCAATCTGAAAAACGCCTGCAGCAGGCCACCGCCGACAATGATGCACTGGCGCCGGTGATCACCAGCGCCGGGGCGCTGGTCGAGGCCTTGCATGTGATGAAGGCCAAGCGCATTGCCATCGTTGCGCCTTACATGAAGCCGCTGACCGAGCTGGTGGTGAACTACATCCGCGAGGAAGGCTTCGAGGTGCAGGACTGGCGCGCGCTGGAAATCCCCGACAACCTCGCCGTGGCCCGTCACGACCCGGCCAACCTGCCAGGCATCGTCGCCGGCATGGACCTTGAGGGTGTCGATGTGGTGGTGCTGTCGGCGTGCGTGCAGATGCAATCGCTGCCGGCAGTGGCCAAGGTCGAGGCGCAAACCGGCAAGCCTGTGGTCACCGCTGCCATCGCCACCACCTACGCCATGCTCAAGGCGTTGGACCTGGAGCCGATCGTACCGGGCGCCGGTGCCTTGCTGTCGGGCGCCTACTGAAATCGGGAGACGGACATGAGCGACGCACAAAGCGCCCGTGACAACTACCAGGGTGTGTGGGGCCAGCGCATCGGCTTTGGCCGCAAGCCGGCCCTACTGATGATCGACTTCATGCAGGGCTACACCACCCCGGGCGCACCGCTGTACGCCCCAGGCGTGGTTGCGGCGGTCGAGCAGGCCGCCGGCCTGCTGGCGCTGGCCCGCGACTGCGGTACCTTGGTGGTGCATACCAACATCCGCTACCAGCCGCCGCATTTTGCTGACGGCGGCGTGTGGGTGCGCAAGGCGCCGGTGATGAAGGACATGGTCGAAGATAACCCGCTGGCAGCCTTTTGCGAGGCCGTTGCGCCACAGGCAGGGGAGGTGGTGCTAAGCAAGCAGTACGCCAGCGCCTTCTTCGCCACCAGCCTGGCCCCGCTGCTGCATGCACAAGGGGTGGATACCGTGGTGCTGGCTGGCTGCTCGACCAGCGGCTGCATCCGCGCCAGTGCGGTGGATGCCATGCAGCACGGGTTTCGAACCATCGTGGTGCGCGAGTGTGTCGGTGACCGCCACAGCGACCCGCACGAAGCCAACCTGTTCGACATCGACAGCAAGTACGGCGATGTCGTCACCCGGCAGGATGCCATGCAGCAACTCAGGCAGTTGGCCGGCTGAACGCCGGGCAGCGCCTACCCAATAACAATCAAGGACCGGTGCGGGAAGCCCGTCCATGACCGCCTGCTGTCCGGGTGGTCGCCCCGCAGGAGCACTCGGGGTCTTCAGGCGCTGTCCAGGCCCGCCGCGTAGAATGCGCGGCGTGCCCGGCGCGTCGAAAACTGCTGGCCTTAAAACAACCACAAAGTCGCCCGCCAGGAGACAGGAAATGCCAATTGCGAATGCAACCACGGTCCACAGTGACATCGACCATGGCACGAAAGCGTTGTACAGCAAGATCACCTGGAGGCTCATCCCCTTCTTGTGTTTCTGCTACCTCGCAGCTTATCTGGACCGCATCAATGTCGGCTTCGCCAAGCTGCAGATGCTCGAAGACCTGCAGTTCAGCACAGCGGCCTATGGCCTGGGTGCCGGGCTGTTCTTCGTCGGCTACATCATCTTCGAAGTGCCGAGCAACCTGATCCTGCAGCGCGTTGGCGCCAAGCTGTGGATCGCCCGCATCATGATCACCTGGGGCCTGCTGTCGGCCTGCACCATGTTCGTCACCAGCACCACCCAGTTCTATATCCTGCGTTTCCTGCTGGGTGCGGCCGAAGCCGGCTTCCTGCCAGGCGTGCTGTACTACCTGACCATGTGGTACCCCACTTATCGCCGCGGGCGCATCATTGCCCTGTTCATGATCGGGCTGCCGTTGTCGAGCGTGATTGGCGGGCCGATTTCTGGCTGGATCATGGGGCATTTCGACCAGGTTCAAGGTTTGCATGGGTGGCAGTGGCTTTTCCTGCTGGAGGCGATCCCCAGCGTTTTACTCGGCATCCTCACGTTCTGGGCACTGCCTAACCATTTCCAGCAGGCCAAGTGGCTGTCGGCTGACGACAAGGCACAACTGGCGGCAGACCTGGCCGCCGACGATGCCGAGGGCAAGGACAGCAAACACAGCTTCCGCGATGGCTTCTTCAACCTTAAGGTGTGGATGCTCGGTGGTATCGACTTTTCGATCCTGCTCAGCGCCTATGCGATGGGCTTCTGGATGCCGACCTTCATCCGCGATGCGGGCGTCAGCGACACCTTCCATATCGGCCTGCTCACGGCCATTCCAAGCCTGGCCGCGCTGGCCGGCATGCTCATGATCGGTGCCAGCTCCGACCGCCACCGCGAGCGCCGCTGGCACATCATCGTGCCATTCATCATTGGTGCAATCGCCATGGCCAGCAGCACCTTGTTCAGCCAGAACCTGGTGATGACCGTGGTGCTGTTCGCCATTGCCTCGGCGGCGATCATCGGCGCGGTGCCGGTGTTCTTCAGCCTGCCGGCGACCTTCCTCAAAGGCACTGCAGCCGCCACCGGCTTTGCCCTGGCCTGTTCGGTCGCCAACATCGCCGGCCTGGTGAGCAACTCACTGATGGGCGTGGTCACCGACCTCACCGGCACCTCGCACGCTGCGCTGTGGGTGTTTGCCGGCTGCCTGATCCTCAGCTGCTTCCTGGTCATCGCCTTGCCGGCCAAGCTGGTCAACCGCTAGCGGCCCAGCGCTTCGCGCAACGGCAGGGTGGGCGGGCCGTGGCCCGCCTGCCGACCTCTCTCGATGCAACCCGCACGCCGGTGGCCATGCAGTGCCGCCGCGCCGGGTTGCTGTTGCCCAAATCCAGGAGTAGCCCTATGCAAGGTTTCACTGCGCCGCGTTTTTCTTCGTCTGCACGCCTGGCCGGCGGTTGTATTGCCGCCGCCTTGTGTGCAGAGGCCACGGCAGAAGAGGCTGGTTTCATCGAAGGTGCCCGCGCCACGCTGCAGGCGCGCAATTACTTCTTCAGCCGCGACTATGCCGATATCAAGGGCGCCAGCACCCAGTCGCGCACCCAGGAATGGGCGCAAGGGTTTATCCTCAATGCCAGCTCCGGTTATACCCAGGGCACCGTTGGCGTGGGTGTGGATGTTACTGGCCTGCTGGGTTTCAAGCTCGACAGCAGCCCGGAACATGCCCGGTCCGGATTGCTGCCCAGCCTGGACAGCGGCAAGTCGGCGGACGAATACAGCCGCCTGGGTGCGGCGATCAAGTTCAAGGTGTCGCAAACCGAGCTGAAGGTGGGCGAGTTGATGCCTAACCTGCCGGTGCTGCTGTTCAGCGATTTGCGCCTGCTGCCGCCGACTTACCAGGGCGCGATGCTGGAGTCGCGCGAGTTCGCCGGGCTGACCCTGAACGCCGGCCAGTTCCGCTCCACCAGCCTGCGCGACTCGTCCAACAGCCAGAAGATGTACGCGCTGGTCAACGACCCGATCAACCCCGCGCGGCTGGCGCATTTTACCAGCGACCGGTTCAACTACGTGGGTGCCGACTATGCCTTCAACGACAACCGAACCAGCGTCGGCGTCTGGCAGGCGCAGCTGGAGGATATCTACCAGCAGCGCTTCTACAGCTTCAAGCATGCCGAGCCGCTGGGGAGCTGGACGCTGGGGGTCAATGCCGGCTACTTCGATGCCCGCGAGGACGGAAGCAAGGCGGCTGGCGACTACGATAACCATGCGCTGTTCAGCCTGTTCTCGGCCAAGACCGGCGGGCATACATTTTATGTGGGCTATCAGCAGATCGGCGGCGATGACGGCTTTATCCAGGTAGGCGCCAATACCAACCCGATGGGTAATACGCTGCCGACCTATGAGTTCTCGGCGCCGGGTGAACGCTCGTGGCAGGTGCGCCATGATTACAATTTTGTCGCCTTGGGGCTTCCGGGGCTGACGTCGACCCTGCGTTATGTAAAGGGGCGGGACGTGGAAACAGGGCTGGGCTTTGAAGGGCGTGACCGCGAGCGTGACCTGGACCTGGCCTACGTGGTGCAAAGCGGGCCTTTGGCCGGGCTTGGGATACGGGTTCGCAACGTGATGGCGCGCTCCAACTACCGGACAGATATAGATGAGAACCGCTTGATTCTGAGTTACACGATCAAGGTGTTCTGAGGGGATAGGTGACCCGGCGCCAGCTCGGCTTCCGAAGCAACCTTATGCTGCGAAGAAGCAATAGCTGCCTGAGGCAGTCGTTTGCCTTACCGCGCTCTTCGCAGCGCAAGGCTGCTCGTGCAAGGGTATGGGTAGACCTGAGCTGTGGAGCATGACAATGGCTCTTGCAGGTCACTGCAAGGTGTCGGGCTTCAGGCTATCCGGCAGTTGCCGAAGGGCCTCCTCAAGCCGCGCGATCGGCCCAGTGAGTTGATCCGCATCCTTGTCCTTGCCTTCACCTCTCAGGCGCTCACGTTCAACGCGCAGGTTAAGCAGATTTTTCTGCAGCTTCAGTGCAGAGGTTTTGAACGAGTCCATGCTTTTCTCACGCTGTAGGCTTCCGTACCGTTGTAGGAAAAATGGACCGTAGCAGCTCGAATTTGCCGGAGAAACTGATGTTTCATACAGGCAATACTCATTGCCGCGTCCTTTCCTACAGGATGCGGTAAATAATCCTACAAGTCGTGTTGCAGATCGTGTCCTCCCAGGCAAGCTCAATCTACCGTATTGGCTGGGTTCAGGCGCTTTCGAGGGGCCGCGCACTGAACGCAGGTACTGCGCAAACCTGGAGGCGTGTTAGAAACTTCATGTATCAATTGCCGCCCCGCGAGCGACACGTGCTCAGCGTCAACCACTGCGGCTGAATCCAGCCCAGCGGCATCTGCTCATCACATCTGATCCGCTTTTTTTCCATAAACCTGAATCTGTAACCGTATCAGCCCAAGCTCGACAATATGCCCATTCCCGCATCACAACTGTAGAGGTTCCAATGGGCAAGCTGGCGCTGTTCCTGGGTGGTTTTCTGCTGCTGACCATTCTGATTGGTATTCTTGGCACCATTCCGCCAAGCTGAGTTCAACCGCGTTTTCCCCTGCGCGGCCCGTCCACTTCAAGCGACGGGCCCAATCTATTGGCCAATGGCCGGTCATCTCTTTCATCGCACTGCTGGGTCAGCATCAGGTGCAAGTCATTCTCAGGGCAGGCGTGGATCGAGCGGGTCAGGTTGGCCAATTCGCCTTTCTGCTTGTGCGATAAGTCGTTCTTTACGCTGGGAAATCTGTCCACAAAAAACGTGGGTAGGTCTGTGGATAAAGTGCTGCAAGCCAGACCCGCGGCGGGCTCTGTTAAATTGAGCAGAATTTGAACAGTCGTTTCATGGCTTGTTTCAGTGCAGCGGGCCGGCTCGGCGCAGGGCGGCCAGCAAGTCACGCACCCGCGTCGGCAACTCGCCGGCAGGGTATACAGCATGCATCTGCGGGTCCTGGCCGCTACTGGACGTCAAGCGGTACTGCGGGCACACCCGCACCAGGCGGCCGGCCTTGACCTGTGCTTCGCCGACCCAGGCGGCAAGGCGGGCGATGCCGGCGCCGGCCAGGGTGCTGTGGTACACCGCGCCTCCTGAGCCCAGGCGGAGTCTGGGCCTGGGGCGCAGGCTGGTGATCTGGTCATCGTGGCAGAAGTGCCAGGCCTTGAGGATGCGTGGCGCGGTATGCAGGATCAAGGTGTGTCCATCCAGGTCTTCCGGATGTTGCGGTGTGCCAGCCAGGGCCAGATATGCCGGGCTGGCATACAGGTGGCGCTGGTAGGGCCAAAGCGGGTAGCCGATCAGCTCGCTCGATTGGGGGAAGGCGCCGCGCACCACGAAGTCGAATTTACCTTGCAGCGGGTCAAGGGCTTCGTCGCTGTACTGCACGTCCAGGGTCACCTGAGGGTGGCGGCGGGAAAACTCGGCGAGCACTTGCGGTAGCACATGCTCTCCCAGCAGTTGCGGCGCGGCAAAGCGAATCCAGCCTTGGGCGCTGCCGCTGAGCGCGGCCAGTTCGTCGGCAGCATCGCGTTGCACATCCAGCAAGCGTTCGGCATGCGGCAGCAAGCGCTCGCCGGCCTCGGTCAGGGTGACGGCGTTGGCGTTGCGGTTGAGCAGTTTGCTTCCCGCATTGTCTTCCAGGGTTTGTACCGCGCGTGTAACTGCGCTGGGTGAACGCCCCAGGGCGCGGGCGGCAGCAACGAAGCTGCGCTTGTGCGCCACGCTGACGAACGCCTGGATTTCCCGCAGCATGTCCAGTGCCATGGCCTGCTCCTCGTTGCAGTTATCGCAATATGGCATTTCAACACAAGTGTGCCACTTTGATTAGCCTTGCAGGCGTCTTCACTGCCTGGAACCGCGTCATGATGGATATTGCTGTGCTTTCTGTGTTCGCCTTCGCCGCTGGGTTGATCGACGCTGCGGTGGGTGGCGGCGGGCTGATCCAGATCCCGGCCTTGTTCAACGTATTGCCCTCCGCGCAACCGGCCGCATTGCTCGGCAGCAATAAACTGGCGTCCGTGTGCGGCACGGCCTTCGCGGCCCGCTCGTTCATCCGTAAAGTGACGCTGGATTGGGGGTTGATCGTACCGGCGGCACTCAGTGCCTTTGTCATGTCGTTCGCAGGGGCCGCCACGGTGTCACTGGTACCCCCCAGCGTGATGCGCCCGGCAGTGCTGGTGCTGATCGTGCTGATGGCGGTCTACACCTTCTGCAAGAAGGACTTCGGCACCTTGCACACACCTGCGCGGGTCGGCCGCAAGGAGCAGTGCCTGGCAGTGCTGATCGGCGGCGCTATCGGCTTCTACGATGGCCTGTTCGGCCCGGGTACCGGTAGCTTCCTGATCTTCCTGTTCATCCGCTTCTTTGCCCTGGACTTCCTGCACGCCTCGGCTTCGGCCAAGGTGGTGAACATTGCCACCAACCTTGCGGCGCTGGTGTTCTTCGTGCCGACGGGCAACGTGCTGTACGCTATAGCCTTGCCCATGGCGGTGTGTAACATTCTCGGCGCGCTGACCGGTACCTGGCTGGCGGTACGCAAGGGTGCCGGTTTTGTCCGCGGACTGTTCCTGGTGCTGTTGTGTGTGCTGATCGCCAAGCTGTCGTGGGACTTGCTGGTTGGCTAGTTCAGATGACCAGGCGCTGTACTTCGGCCTGTTCAACGCGGTTGCGGCCCCGGGCCTTGGCCCGGTACAGCGCCTGGTCGGCACTCGCCAGCAGTTCGTCCAGGCTGGGGGCCGGCATGTCTGCGTCGCAGCCTGCCACACCGATACTCACGGTAATCTGCAGGCGCTGATCGGCCTGTACCACGTGAAGGTCTTGGATGGCGCGGCGCAGGCGTTCGGCGGTGAAGTTGGCCCGCTCTGGCGCAAGTCCGGGCAGGATGACAACGAATTCTTCGCCACCCAGGCGTGCGATCAGTTCATCGTTGTGCAGTTGGTCCTGCAGGGTGCTGGCGAATTGGCGCAGCACCTGGTCACCGACGGCATGGCCGTGGGCATCGTTGATCGACTTGAAGTGGTCGATGTCCAGCATCATCAGGGTCAGCGGCAGCGCCTGGGCGTGCTGCTGGCGGCTCTCCAGCAACGCGTTGGCGCGGCGTGTGAAGGCGCTGCGGGTGAGCACACCGGTGAGATGATCGACGGTGGCCTGGTGCGCCAGGCGGGCCATGAGGCTACGGTTGGCCTGGCTGACGCAGGCCACCACCAGCGGCCCGAGCACCAGCATGGCGATGCCCAGGCGCGCCGACATCAGCGTGGTAACCCCAGGCTCGCTCTGCGGCACGCTGAAGTGCATGAGGTTTTGCGCCACGGCCACGATCAGCGTACTGCCGGCCGTAAGCGTCAGCAATGAAACCAGGAACGGTGAGTAGGTCCAGGCACACCACAGTAACGCGGCAATCGGGAAGGCAATGGCCCCAGGGCCACCAAAGGCGATGCTGAATGCCAGCGAGGCCATCAGCACCAGCAACGGCGCCAGGCGGATGGATTGCGCGCCGCCGCGCATCAAGGCCCGCACCGAGGGCGCTGTAAGCAGCACCGGCAGCACCAGCACCCCGGTCGAGAACTGTTCGCTGAACCAGGCCAGCCAGGTGGCGCGCAACGACTGTTCGAACCAGGGGGCGGCCATTGCCGCTGCCATGCTGGCCGCCACCATGGCAGCGACGGCGCAGGCGGCGAACACGCTGAGTACGCCGTGCGGGCTGCGCATTCGCCGGTGCATGCGTGGCAAGCGGGACAGCAGCTGCCAGAGGGTGACCACCACGCCAAGATTGCACAGGTTGAACCACAGAGCCGGTACCCAGGCGCTGCCACACAGCAGGTCGGCCCCGACCATGGCCAGCCACACCAGGCTGAAGCCCGTAAAAGTGGCTTGACGGGGGTAGCGCAGCAGTACGCCGGCCAGTACCGCATTGACTGGCCAGAACAGCGACAGCGATTCGATCGGGCGTGCCAGGATGCCGCCCAGGGTAAGGGCGAAGGTTACGCCAAGTACAACGACATAAGGCAACACGCGCGATTGGGCTGGAAAAACCATGAACTCGACCGGCAAGCGGAAACGAAATCCAGGACAACGCGATAGAGCACCTGGGGCAATTACCTGCAGTGTGTTGGCTCAGGGTGGCTGATGTCAATCTGCCGCGATTGGTTGCGATAATGTCAAATTGCCTCTATTTCTGGCCACTTTCCTCACAGCCCGAAGAACCACGGCACCATCACGACGGTAACCAGCATCACCAGCACGGTGAACGGCACGCCAATCTTGACGAAGTCAGCAAAACGGTATTGCCCGGGCCCAAGCACCAGCGTGTTGACCGGTGATGACACCGGCGTCATGAATGCCGCCGACGCGGCCAGTGCGACGGTCATGGCGAACGGGTAGGGCGACATGCCCAGCTGCGCCGCAGTGCTGACCGCCACCGGCGCCATCAGAACGGCGGTGGCGGTGTTGGAAATGAACAGCCCGATCACTGCGGTGACGGCGAACAGGCAGGCAAGAATGGCGCTGGGGCCGGCACCACCCAGCACGTTCACCAGCCCACCCACCGCCAGGTCGATGCCGCCGGTTTTCTGCAGCGCCTGGGCGAAGGGCAGCATGCCCACGATCAGCACCAGGCTTTGCCAGTGGATGGCACGGTAGGCACTGTTCATGTCGATGCAACGGCCTGCGCCCATCAGCAAGCAGCCGATCAACGCTGCTATGACATTGGGTACGGCGCCGCTGACCATTAGCCCGACCATTACCGCCAGGCTAAGCAACGCTTGCGGCGCGCGAGTGCGGGCTGGTGCGACCAGGTCGATCTCGGCGGGCAAGCTCAGGACCAGGAAATCTTTGGGCTTGCTTTGCAATTGGCGTACTGCCTTCCACGGGCCGACCACCAGCAGCGTGTCGCCAAGGCGCAGCTTTTCTTCCACCAGTTGCTCTTCGATAGCGGCCTGATCGCGGCGCAGGCCAACCACGTTAAGGCCATAGCGGGTGCGAAACGCCAGTTCGAGGATACTCTTGCCGATCAACTGCGAGCCGGGTGGCAGCGAGACCTCAGCCATTCCCAAATCCTGGGATTGATCGATGAAGTAGGCGGCCTTGAAGTGCAGCGGCTCCAGGTGCATGGTTTGGCACAGGCTGCGCAGGTCGTCATGCTTGGCGAACAGGTCGAGCAGCAGCACGTCGCCCTGATGCAGCACGGTGCCCGAGTCGGCCGCGATCACGCGCGTGGTGAACTTGTGTTGGCGCTCGATACCGATCACGTTGGCGCCGTGTCTGGTGCGCAGTTGCAGCTCGCCAAGGTTGTGGCCGATCAGCGGCGACTGAGGGCGGATGCGCAGGCGTCGTTCACGGCCGTTGAGCTTGTAGTCCAGTACCAGGTCCAGCAAGGTGCGGCGGCTTTCCACCCGGCCGTCCTTGCGCACTTCACCGTTGAGCCAGTGCCGGGTCAGCAGCATGTAGCCAATGCCCAGCACCAGTACCACCAGGCCGAACGGGGTAAAGCTGAAGAAGCTGAACCCCGCTTCGCCATGGCGGACCAGTTCGCTGTGCACCACCACGTTGGGCGGTGTGGCGACCAGGCTGAGCATGCCACTGATGAGGCCGGCAAAAGCCAGTGGCATCATCAGGCGGCTGGGTGAGAGCTGAAGGCGCGCAGCGATGCTCAGCACCACCGGGATAAAAATGGCCACCACGCCGGTGGAGCTCATTATCGATCCCAGCCCGGCCACCGCCACCATCAGCAGTACCAGCAGGCGCGCTTCGCTATTGCCGGCCCGCTCGCTCATCCATTCGCCGATGCGATATGCAATGCCGGTGCGCACCAAGCCTTCGCCAATCACGAACAGGGCGGCGATCAGCACCACGTTGGGGTCGCTGAACCCGGCCAGGGCCTGTTCCACGGTCAGGATGCCGAGTAGTGGCAGGGCGAGAATCACCAGCAGCGCGACCACGTCCATGCGTGGGCGGTTGATGACGAACAGGATGATCACGATGGCCAGCAGGCCGAGGACCCAGAGCAACTCTTGGTTCATGGATAGGGGGTGTTCCTTCACACGGGGGCACGATAGACAGTAGCAGTCAGTGTGCCAGCTTGTAGTGAAGGGGGTGTTGATGTGCTGCAACAAAAAGGGCCGCTATGCGGCCCTCCGGTCACGGGGTCAGTGACGGTGGCGGTGGTGCTTCTTGCTGCCGCGGTTGTCGTCGCCCAGATGGTTGCCGAGGGCACCACCGGCCGCGCCGCCCAGGCCGGCACCCACGGTCGAACCGGTCTTGCCGCCTACTGCGCCGCCCAGCAGCGAGCCGCCGGCTGAGCCCAGGCCACCGCCAATGGCGGCTTCGGTACGGTTGCCTTTGCGCGCACCGACAGCGCTGCCGGCTGCGCCGCCAACGCCGGCACCGATGGCTGCGCCGGTCTTGCCGCCGAGCTGTTGACCAACAACGTTGCCCAGGACACCCCCCAGGCCACCGCCAATGGCGGCAGTACCGTCACCGGCGAAAGCGCCCTGGCATAGCAGCAGGCCGAGGGCAAGGGAAGGCAGAGTCAGACGCATGATACGAACCTCAAAGGAATCATCAGGATAAGTTGCCGCGCAACGGGCGGCAGGTCAGGGCTGAAAGGACGCTTCAGCGGTAGTAGCGGTCACCGCGGTATTGCCGATCGTCATCGCCGTCGCGGTCATGGCGGTGGTGGTGGCGATGGTCACGGTCGCGGTCACGCCAGCCGTCGTCATCATGGTAGCGATGGCTATGGCAACCTGCGGTCAGCAGAACAACAGCAACCAGGGAAAGGCTTGCAAGACGCGTGAGCACGATATAGGTCCTTGATCCGCATAGGTTTACGGGGCACCTTTTAAGACTGGGACCGATCGATTTGGTTTCCCGGGCGGGCAAAAAAAATTGTGCGTTCCAGCGATCAGCGCCAATGCGCCCGCCTGCAACAACGGGCTGTGGCGCTGACCGGCATCGACCAGCCCTGGCGTCTCGACGCGTTCCAAGCGCACTTGGCCGGCGGCGAGGTGCTGTGCAATGGGTCGCCTTGGCCAGGGCGTGTCGAATCAGGATGCCGGTTGAATCGCCAGCACCACGCCATTGGTGATTTGCACCAGCACATAATGCCTGCCCATGCGCACCCAGTGGCTTTCCTTTTCCGGTTCGGGCAGGCCCTTGGCTTTCCAGTCCTGGATGGCCTGGTCATCGCGTTTGTACTGGTCCGGGGCCTTGTCGCCGACGTTCAGTTCACGGTTGTGGGTTTCGGGGGCGGTGATGCTTTCTTCGCTTGATGGGGCGGCGCTGACGCTCAGGGGCAGGCAAGGCAGGGCGGCGAGTAGCAGATAGTGCAGTTTCATGATGCGTTCCTCGTGATGGCATGTTTTATCTGCGACAGCGGCAAGTGCGCGGCAATTCACTCGGGATGCCTGCCAGTGCTAGAGTCGCCTTCTTTTTCGCGACCCCGAGGATGGAACATGCGTGCGATTCTGCCGTTGGCTGCGGTGCTGATGCTGGCCGGTTGTGCTTCTGCGACCATGGAAACGGCGCGTGGCGGCAAGCCGACTGCGCAGCTTGACTCGCACAAGGCGCCAGAGCTGGTCGCCCAGTGCATCCAGTTCAGCTGGCAGGAAGAGAAGGTGTTCGGTGATGACGCCAGCGGCTACCTGGAACCACGCAAGCAGGGCGGGTTCACCGTGTTTACCCGTGAGGCCGAAGCGTTCGTGGACGTTTACCCGCAGTCGGGCGGGACGCGTGTGGATTACTACGCGAAGCAGAACGACGGCGTGGCCCTGCAACGCCGAGCGGCTGCTGCAACCTGCCTGTAACGGCTGGCGCTATCGCCGCTCCTGTAAGGGCCCGTACATTCAGGGTATTGAGCAAGGCAGTTGTTGCCGCAGCAGAGGCGCGCGGGCTTTACAATTTTTATCAAGGCAGTTGTGTCGCAGGGCGCGCGGTGACGACTAGCATAAGGTGCTTCCACGCAAGGACGACACCATGGACCGTTCACTGCAACTCAACCGCATCAGCTGGGATGAGCGTGCCCCGTTGCACGCCGCTTCGAAGGACTACGAGGTCGAACGCCTGGTCCAGCAACACGGGCACTTGTCCGAAACCGTACGCTTCGACCTGCCATTGCTCGGTGACATCGACGGGCTTGATACGGTCCACTTGCAGTGCCACATCGGCACCGACACCCTGTCGCTGGCGCGCCTTGGCGCCAAGGTTTGCGGCCTGGATTATTCCAAGGCTTCGCTGGCCGAGGCACGGGCATTGGCCGAGCGTTGCGCGCTGCCCATCCGGTATGTCGAGTCTGACGTCTATGCCGCCGACAAGGTACTGCCGGCGGGTACTTTCGACCTGGTCTACACGGGTATTGGCGCGCTGTGCTGGCTGCCCCGCATCGAGCCGTGGGCGCACACCGTCGCGGCACTGCTGAAACCGGGCGGGCGGCTGTTCCTGCGCGACGGGCACCCGATGCTGATGGCTGTCAACGAAGATCATCAGGACCGCCTGCAGCTCGAATATCCGTATTTCGAACACGAAGCGCCGACGGTGTGGCACACCGACCAGACCTACGTCGAAACCGATCAAAGCCTGACCCACACCGAAACCCATGAATGGAACCACGGCCTGGGTGAAGTGATCACTGCCTTGCTGGCCCACGGCCTGCAGCTGACAGCGCTGGTCGAGCACCAGAGCATCCCCTGGGAGGCGCTGCCGGGGCAGATGGTCAAGGGCGAAGATGGCGAATATCGCCTGCGCGAGCAGCCTGCACGCCTGCCCCTGAGTTACACCTTGGTCGCCGTCAAAGCCTGATCAGGACAGGAAGCCACCGTCGACATTGAGCGTGGTGCCGGTGGTGTAGCTGGAGGCATCGCTGGCCAGGTACAGCACCGCGCCCGCCATTTCCTTGGGGTCGGCCACGCGTTTTAGGGGGATCTGCTGCAAGGCGGCATTGAGGATGGCTTCGTTCTTCACCAGTGCCGAAGCGAACTTGGTGTCGGTCAACCCCGGCAGTAGCGCGTTGCAGCGAATACCGAAGGGTGCACACTCTTTGGCGAACACCTTGGTCATGTTGATGACCGCTGCCTTGGTCACCGAGTAGATGCCTTGGAACAGCCCGGGTGAAACACCGTTGATCGACGCCACGTTGATGATGCTGCCGCCGCCGTTCTCGCGCATCAGCTTGCCAGCCTCCACCGACATGAAGAAGTAACCACGGATGTTCACGTCCACGGTCTTCTGGAACGCCCCTGGGTCGGTGTCCAGCACATTGCAGAATTGCGGGTTGGTGGCAGCATTGTTGACCAGCACGTCCAGTCGCCCGAACTGTTCGCGAATGCCGGCGAACACCTGCTGAATCTGTTCCAGCTCACCAATGTGGCAGGCCACAGCCGTGGCCTTGCCGCCGGCGGCAATGATGGCGTCGGCCACCTGCTGGCACCCGTCAAGCTTGCGGCTGGAAACGATCACATGGGCCCCTTGCTGCGCGAGCAAGTGGGCGATGGCCTCGCCGATGCCTCGGCTGGCGCCGGAAACAAAGGCAATCTTGCCGTCGAGGTCGAACAGGTGGGTCTTGGACATGCTGTTTTCCTTGTTATCCGTCGTCGTGGGCTGTGCTCAGAGGCTGGACTTGGAAATGACCTGCAAGGTCATTTGTTCCAGCAAGCGGTTCATGTGAATGAACTGGGCGAAACGCTTGTCCTGGGTCTGGCCATGGTAGTAGCGGTAGTAGATCTGCTGAACGATGCCTGCCAGGCGGAACAGGCCATAGCAATAGTAGTAATCGAAGTTGTCCAGGCGGATGCCGGCGCGCTCGGCGTAGTAATCGACGAACTGGCGACGGCTGAGCATGCCTGGCGCGTTGCTTGGCTGGCGGCGCATCAACTGCACTGGCGCCGGGTCGCCGGCTTCGATCCAGTAGGCCAGGCAGTTGCCCAGGTCCATGAGTGGGTCACCCAGGGTGGCCATTTCCCAGTCCAGCACACCGATGATGCGCATGGGGTTGTCCGCGTCCAGGATGACGTTGTCGAACCGGTAGTCGTTGTGCACGATGCCTGGGCGCGGGTGGTCGGCGGGCATTTTTTCGTGCAACCAGGCGGTTACCGTTTCCCAGCGTGGCGCATCCGGTGTCAGGGCTTTTTCATAACGGCTGGTCCAGCCCTCGACCTGGCGCTGCACGTAGCCCTCCGGCTTGCCCAGGTCGGCCAGGCCGCAGGCGGTGTAGTCCACCTGGTGCAGCTCGACCAGGCGGTCGATGAAGCTTTTGCACAGGGCTTCGGTCCGGCTGGCGTCCAGGTTCAGTTCGGTCGGGATGTCCGAGCGCAGGATGATGCCCTTGACCCGTTCCATCACATAGAACTCGCCGCCGATCAGGCCGGTGTCGGTGCAGTGTGCGTAGGCCTTGGGGCAGTAGGGGAAGCCGCTGTTCAGCTGGTTGAGGATGCGAAACTCGCGGCCCATGTCGTGTGCCGACTTGGCCTTTTGCCCGAAGGGTGGTCGGCGCAGCACGAAGTCGCGGCCCGGGTAGCTGACCAGGTAGGTGAGGTTGGAGGCGCCGCCAGGAAACTGGCTAATGCTCGGCAGGCCGTGCAGGCCGGGGATATTGGCTTTGAAGTAAGGGTCGATGACGGCCGCGTCGAGTTCTTCGCCGGGGCGTACCTGGGTGGACTGGTCGGTGAGCGTCATGCGTCTTCCTTATTCTCGATAGCAAGTACTATTGGGTAATTTAATGGTCCGCCAGGGTTGGAACAATCGTCCCATGTGCCAAATAGGTGAGGGTGTTGCTGGTGGATCACTGCACCGAATGCAGGGCAAAAAAAACCGAAGCCGTCAGGCTTCGGTTTTTCGATCATCCGGTATTCCCAGCCCTCAGGACGGGAACAGCTCGCTGAGTTTCATCGACAGCATCATGTCGCCCTCAACCCGCAGCTTGCCGCCCATGAAGGCCTGCATGCCGTCGGTTTCGCCGCTGACGATACCCTTCAGGGTTTCGGCGTCCATCACCAGGGTGCAGTTGGCATCCGGGTTTTCGCCTTCCTGCAGGTCGCAGGTGCCGTCCTTGACGATCAGCGCGTAGTGCTTGTCTTCGTCGGTGATGTTGAAGCCGAACACCAGGTCCAGGCCGGCGGCAGCGGATGGGTTGAATTTCTCTTGCATCTTTTTGACGGCATCAGCTACGGAGGTCATGGCGCATTCCTTATAGAGTGATTTACACGTCCCCGCAGGGACACAACAAGCCGGGCTTATCGGTAGGTGACAAGCTCCGGCGCCCTCAACAGCTGCACATGGGCCTGGCTGTTGAAGGAGGCTAGTGCCACGTCGCGGCCGCGAAACTTCAGCTGGCTGAGCGACGTGTTGATGATCTGCCAGTTCAGCGCGAACGCCTGGCTGGGGGTAATACCGGTAACCAGGTGGAGCAGGGCGGCAATGGTGCCACCCGAGGTGAAGATAGCAACATGATCGCCGCTGCCGGCGCTGTCCAGCACGCGTTGCAAGCCCCCTTGTACGCGTGACGTAAACGAATGCCAGGTTTCCAGGCCATTATCGGCATGCTCGCCATCGTGCCAGCGCTGCACCATCAACGCGAACAGGCGCTGAAACTCGCTGCGGTGCTGCGCAGCATTGCGCAGCACATGCAGGGCATCGGGCTCTTCCGGCAGCAGGTCGGGCAACAGGGCGCGGATCACACCGTCGGCATCGAACTCATTGAATGCGGCGTCGGTCTCAACCGCCGGCACCGGGCAGCCGTTGGCGTGCAGCGCCTGCAGCGCCAGCCGTGCGGTATCCTGCTGGCGGCGCAGGTCGCCAGCCACGCAGCGGTCCAGCCGCACGCCCAACTGGGCCAGGTGCTCACCCAGGGCCTGGCTCTGGCGTACCCCCACGGGCGAGAGGACGTCGTAGTCATCGGCACCGAAGGAGGCTTGGCCATGTCGAATCAGGTAGAGATTGCCCACGAAAGGTTCCGGCCTGTTGGAGGTTGCTGCGAGGTTAGGATGCGGCTCACGGGCTGTCAACGAAAAAACATACAAGCGTTTGAAAAGGTTGTTTGAAAGATGTTGCCAGCGTTTACACCGGCTGGCAGCACCACAGACGCAACGGTATGCTTGCAACAGTGACGCGCCGTAGTGGCGCAGGCATTTAAGGAGTCAACGTGGAGTTTCTTGCCGAATACGCAAGCTTTCTCGCCAAAACCGCCACCCTGGTCATCGCCATCCTGGTGGTGCTGTCGGCCATCGCCGGTCTGCGTGGCAAAGGTCGGCGCAAATCGGGCGGGCAATTACAGGTCACCCGACTGAACGATTTTTACAAGGACCTGCGTGAGCGCCTGGAGTCCGGCCTGCTCGACAAGGCCCAGCTCAAGGCCCTGCGCAAGCAGCAGGCCAAGGCGGAAAAACAGCAGAAGAAGGGCAAGGCCGAAGACAAGAGCCGGGTATTCGTACTGGACTTCGATGGCGACATCAAAGCCTCGGCCACCGAAAGCCTGCGCAACGAAATCACCGCGCTGCTGACGCTCGCCACCGCGCGTGACGAAGTGGTACTGCGCCTGGAAAGCGGCGGTGGCCTGGTGCACAGTTACGGCTTGGCGGCGTCGCAACTGGCGCGTATTCGTCAGGCGGGCATCCCGTTGACCGTGTGCATCGACAAGGTGGCTGCCAGCGGTGGGTACATGATGGCCTGCATCGGCGAGAAGATCGTCAGTGCCCCATTCGCCGTACTGGGGTCTATTGGCGTGGTGGCACAGTTGCCCAACGTCAACCGCCTGCTGAAAAAACACGACATCGACTTCGAAGTGCTGACTGCTGGCGAGTACAAGCGCACCCTGACCATCTTTGGCGAAAACACCGAGAAGGGCCGGGAGAAGTTCCAGGAAGACCTGGACATCACTCACCAGTTGTTCAAGGATTTCGTCTCCCGCTATCGTCCGCAGTTGCACATCGATGAAGTGGCCACTGGCGAAGTCTGGCTGGGCGTGGCCGCCTTGAATCGCAAGCTGGTGGACGAGCTGCAGACCAGTGACGAGTACCTGAGCGAGCGCGCGCGCAACGCCAACCTGTTCCACCTGCACTATGCCGAACGCAAGAGCCTGCAGGAGCGCATTGGCATGGCCGCCAGCGGTACCGTGGAGAACGCGGTGGTAGGCTTGTGGAGTAAACTCAGCCGCCTGCGCTAACACCTTGAACCCGTTGAAATTTTTTTTCGTTCAGGGGGTTGCAAGGTTAAAAGAATGAAGACATAATGGCGCCCATCGAAACGCAGCAAACTTTGAAAAAGGTTCAGCGTTTCAAGGAGATAGCAAAGCGCAAGCAGCTAGATCCGACCTTTGAGGCCGAGTAGCAAAGTGGTTATGCTCCGGATTGCAAATCCGTCTACGCCGGTTCGATTCCGACCTCGGCCTCCACCATTCGAAAGCCCCGCAGATTAACGTCTGCGGGGTTTTTCTTTATGGGTCGAAAAAAGGCAAGAGTTCCGAAACTTCAGCCTTTCGAGGGCTTTGCGATCGCGCCGACGCGCCGGTAAACATGCTTGGTAATACCCTCTTTCGAATGACCCAGCAGCACGCTTGTCTCGTTCAGGTCGTTGATCTCCGGTGCGGCCTTCGGCCGAATATCGCGGAACTGAAATAGCGAGTGATCCATCGACTCGTAGATCGGGTACCGTCCGCACATATCCCACCTCTCGCCCGTCAGAATTTTCGCCACCCAGGATTGACCGGGCTCCCGATGCCGGATTTGCTGTATATGCATACAGTTCGCATTGGGCCTTCCATCATGACCATCACATTTATAGGTACGCCCACCGGTGTTACCGAACCGCTACCGCTGTATTCGTTCCATGTCCCGGCCGGTTTCCCTTCGCCTGCTGCGGACCATTTGGAAGGCCACATTTCCCTAGATGAGCTATTCGACCTCCGGGCGCCCCATGTGTACCTGGTAAAAGTTGAAGGCGACAGCATGCAAGGCGCAGGCATCTACTCGGGTGATCTCGTGATCGTAGACCGAGGCCTTGAGGCTGAGCACGGCGACATCGTGATTGCTGCCGTTAACAGCGAACCTGTGTGCAAGCGTTTGCACCGACGCGATGGCGTTGTGGTCCTCAAGTCGGAGAATCCGACCTACCCACCGCGGTACATCATGGAGGGCGACGAGCTCGTCATCTGGGGTGTCGTGCGTTACAGCGTTCGCGACCATGCGCAGTGATCCAGTTTTCGCACTCATTGACTGCAACTCGTTTTGCGCAAGTTGCGAGCGTGTATTCCGGCCCGACTTGGCCAAGACGCCGATCGTCGTACTGAGCAACAACGATGGCTGCGTGATTGCCAGGTCATACGACGCCAAGCCTTTCGTGAAGATGGGCGAACCGTACTTCCAGGCGAAGGACAAGTTACGTCGGCACGGCATCATGGCCTTTACAGTAATTACGCGCTTTACGGCGACATGAGCGAGCGTGTCATGTCGTTGATCGAGTCGATGGTGCCTGCCACCGAGATCTACAGCATCGACGAGTGCTTCGCTGATCTGTCCGGTATTCAGGAAAACTTGACCCAGTTCGGGCGAAAGCTGAGGTCCAGGATCTTCCAGTGCACTGGCATACCTGTGGGGGTTGGGATCGCCGGCACAAAGACCTTGGCCAAGCTGGCCAATCACATGGCCAAGCGCCTGCAGGCCCAGACCGGCGGCGTGGTCGACATCACCGATCCGTTCAAGCGAGATTGGGTGCTGCGCAATACCGAGGTGAAAGAGGTGTGGGGAGTTGGCCGCCGTATGACTGCCCACCTTCAAGCGATGGGCATTCATACGGCGATGGATCTGGCCAAGGCTGATGCCAGGACGCTGCGACAGAAATTTAGTGTGGTGGTAGAGAAGACTGCCCGCGAACTGGCAGGAACGCCTTGCCTGGAGCTGGACGAGACCGAGCCCCCGAAGCAGGAAATCTGCTGCAGCCGGATGTTCGGCAAACCGTTCAATCTTTGTCGTTGGTCATGTGCTACTGAGTCCGTCGATAAAACTCCTCGGTTCGTTGCTGGTACTGGGTGCCTCTGGCGTTGCTAGCGCCAATGGCATTGCTCTTAACGAGCAAAGTTCCAGTAGTGCCGGAACAGCGTACGCAGGCAGGTCATCTTCCGCACTGGATGCAAGCACTCTTTACGGTAACCCTGCCGGGTTGACCAAGCTGAAGCGCAGTGAACTGTCCGGCGGATTCGCCTCACTCGCAGTGAGCGACGATATCAGCCATGCCCGGAGCAGTGTTTCAGGGACGAATAAAGGCGACTCGGTACCTCTGGCGGCCATACCCTTCGGCTATGCATCCACACCCATTGACGAGCAGTTATCGATTGGCCTGGGTTTTTATGCGCCGAGTGGGCTGGTCAATGATTATGAACGTTCATTTCAGGGGCGTTACCACGGCTCCTACAGCACGACCAAGGAAATGACCCTGCAACCGACCATCGCCTATCGCGTCAATGACGTATTGTCGATTGGTGGAGGACCGACGATCAATCGGTTCAATGCGAAACTTGAGAACGCTCTGGCTACAGGCCCCTTGAATGGCCAGGACACGCTGGTAACCATCAAGGGCGATGATGTGGCGATTGGCTACAACGTCGGCGTGCTTGTCGATGTCAGCGAGTCGACACGCTGGGGGGTGACTTATCATTCAAAAGTCAGCTACCACCTCGAAGGGCATACCGAGGTATCCGGGGCGCCCAGCGCACTGTCACTGGACGGAAAGTATGCCGCGTCGATGGATCTCACAATGCCAGAGTCTCTGGATACCTCTATTACTCACAAGTTCAACAGCCGTTGGACCGGATATCTGGGAACCACCTGGACCCGTTGGAGCCGGCTTCAAAAGTTTGAGGCGGTCAACAGTGGTGTTTCATCCACCGGCCAACTACTCGGTTTCGGGAAAGTGGGGGAGTCGTTGAACTGGCATGATACATGGTCCGCGGCGATAGGGGTGTCCACCCAATTGACATCACGGTGGCTGTTGAGGGCTGGTTACGCTTATGACCCTGCACCGGTAGGAAACACCGACCGCAGCGTGCGCATTCCGGTGGGCGATCGCCAAGCTGTGACCGTGGGCGGTGCCTACTCACCTGATGCGGACCTCACCATTGATTTCGCCTACGGTTACCTCTGGGATGCCAGGGTTTCAGTGAAGCCTGAAAACAAAACCGGACTCCAGCCGCAGTACTCGGCTGAATATCAGAATCACGCACATGGAGTATCAGTCCAGGCAACCTATCGTTTTTGATCGTGGTGCAGCGTCTCGAAACCAAGGGGACACTTCACATACATGAAAAGGTCTTGTCCGCCCTAGCTACCCTCAATAAACCACGCTGAGGCGATTTAATCTGGGCTAGGGGGAATAAATCTGTCCCCTTTTCAGTCATTCTACGAAATCAGGGCCCATTCAGTAGCCGTGGCAAGAAAGTCGGTGTTGGTTATCAGGATATCCCGCATGCAGCAGTTGCGGAATAGTCAGAGCCAGCGGCGAACCTTGGCCTTGTAACGGCGGTAGTCGTCGCCGAACTTGGATTCGAGATAGCGCTCCTCGCGGGCGATTACCTGTTTCTGGATCACAATCAGCACCAATGGAAGCAAAGCCAAGGCGATTGCTCCGTCGAAGCCGACCGCAATGCCGGCATAGACAAGCGCCATGCCGAGATACATGGGATTGCGGGTCCTCCGATAAGGGCCGGTCGTTGCGATGAGGGTCGTTGGTCGCGACGGCGGAATGTTGGTGCCCAGACGCCGGAACAGCCCCGCCGCCGCAAGCATCATCACCGCGCCGGCAGCGAACAGCAGCGCGCCCGTCGCGACCAGCAACCACCGGTCGATGCCGAAGTAGCTCAGGGCGACGAACCGATCCGCCGCCAGCCCCAACAGCAACGCTCCTAGATAGATGAAGGGCGGAGGTAAGCGCACCCCCGCGCTGTCCGGCTCGACGGCCATGTTCATTTCCTCTCTAAGCGCTCAAGCCAGCATCGACTGCTGGGCAAAAATACCCGCCATCGCGCCCTGCGATGATGCCTGGGTGACCGAGGGCAATATGGGCGTGGTGAGATCGCCGGCGGCGTAGATGCCGGGTGTGCTGGTTTGGCGGCGTTCGTCGACCTTGAGGACGACGCCGGTTGGCGTATCCATCGTGGCGAGGTCCAGCGATTCATGCAGGTTTGCGGATGGCTTGTTGCGCGGATGAGCAAACAGGATGTCGACCGCAACAGTGGAGCCAGTGTCGAGATTGACAGTAGCGATATGCCCTTGGTGATGGGCGATCTCGACGATCCGCCCGTCGATGACAGATATGTTGCGGTGAGCCAGATCGGCCTGGATATCAGGCGCAATGTCGTGACCATCGGCAAAGACAGTCAACCTGTCGGTCCAATCGAGGAACAGCCTGACCTGGTTGTGAGATTGCGGGCCGGACCACACGAGGCCCCAATGTTGCCCGGCGACTTCAAAGCCGTCGCAATAGGGGCAGGGGACGATGGACGTCCCCCAGCTATCGGCAAAGCCCGGAACATCAGGCATCTGATCTGCGACGCCATAGCTTAGGATTACGCGGCGGGCCTTGAGGCTTTCGTGCTCGTCAGTGACAACGCAGAAATCGTCGATTACGCCAGAAATTTTCTCCGCCCGGGCATTGACCAGCCTGATCGTTGGATAGCGCGCCAACTGCTGCCGCGCCGCGGCCAAGATGTCCAGCGGCGGTGTGTGATCGTGACCAAGCAGACCATGTGAATGGCCGGCAAAACGGTTACGCGGGCAGCCGGTATCAAGAACGATGACCTTGCGACGGGCACGGCCGAGCTGTAAAGCGGCGGCGAGACCGGCAAAACTTCCGCCGATGATGATGACGTCATTCATGGTGATGGGCTCCGCTGGAGGGCAGGTTGAAACCTAGCCTTTGGATTGCAAATTTAAGATACCGAGTGGTATCGTATACCTTAAATTAAGATACTGCAAAGTACCAATATCATGACTGAGACCATACAGGTCCGGCGCGGCCGGCCCACCAACGAGGCGCTTGCCCAAACGATACTCAACGCCGCGAGCGAACTTTTTGTGGAATTGGGTTTTCAAGCGACGACGTTGGACAAGGTCGCCCAGCGGGCGAAGATATCCAAGCTCAGCATCTATAAGCGCTTCGAGAACAAGGAGGCGCTGTTCAGCGCAGCCATCACGGCTGGTTGCCAGGAGTCGTTTGCACCACAGGCCCTGCTTGAAGGTGCCGAAGGTTCGGTCGAAGACCAACTTATGGCGGTGGGAACATCACTGCTGCGCACGCTGTTGAGACCAGACGTCAGCAGTATCGAAGCCATGGTCATGGCCGATAAAACGAGTCAAAACGCCTTGAGCAAGCGCCACTACGAAGCCGGCGCCGCCCATGTCATCGCCGACATCGAGACCCTGTTGCGCCAACTTCACGCGAAGGCGCTTCTCAACGTGCCCGATTCCCTCCAAGCCGCCCGCTTGTTTGCCGCGCTCTTCAAAGGGTCCGATCTACTGATGATCGCCCGCTTCGATCAGGCGAGAGCAGAGGACGAAAACGAAATTGAATCCTACTGCCGGTCGGCCGTCGCTATGTTCATAGCCGCGCACGGTCGCAGCGACCGCGCAAGTGGATAAGCATTTAATTGCTCCAGGGCAGCTTGGCCTAGGCTTGGGTTTGCGCTTCAGGGTTCGCAGGGGAATCACAGGCTGCGTCCGATAACTGCGCAGTACTGACGCAAGTGCTCAGCATCGCAGCCTGAATCGACCATAGACTCGGAGACTCCTTCAAGCTGCTGGCTGCTATTGACCGATTGCTGTCCTTAGCGAGAGGCCGCTTTGGGTCCAGGCTGTGTGAAAACGTTCAGCGCGATCCGACTGGTTAGAAAACGACCATAAATTCGCGCTCCTGCGCTAAATCTGGGTTAGCTGAATAACCAAGCCGTTACAGATTTCACGTACGCTCGCACGCTTCAGAGATAAATTTGGGTTTTCACACAGTCTGAGTCGAGCGGACAGTGGGACGAGGGTGTAAGTGACGATAGAGGACTGCTTGAGCTCATAGATGTTGGCGGATGACCCGGTCCGGCGCCGCCCTTGCCGGGGACGCGTTATCGTTGAACTAGAGGTGATATGCTTCGCCGCTTACCAAACAGGGAGGGTGGTAATGACACTGCGGGAGAGGCATAAGGCGTTTCAGGAATGGTTCACGCCGAGGCGGCGTAGGCGAGCGGGCGGAACCTTACTCGCCATCTGGGCTGTCGGCATCTTCATCTACCCTGGTCAGCACTGGATCTATGTATTGACGCCAGGAGTCATGTGGTTCTTGAGCGCTTGGCCGCCCGAGCTTCACGACAAGCGTTGAGTCTCTGGCGGGGCTGCTGAATAGCCGATTGTCCGATTCAGCTCACAGATGAGTCAGACGAATTTGCGTAAAACTGCACGTTCGCTATGGTGGCAATAAACCACCTGACTACAACTAAAGTCGTAGGAGCGTCTCATGAGAATACGCGGTGATGTTTTCTGGGCCTGGGCTGACCCGACGCTTCATCACCGAACTCACGACGAGACGCTCGACGATGGGACATACATTGATGTTCAGACGCGGCTGTCGCGGACAGGCAAAACGCAGATGTTCATCGGGGTGTACGCCCCTGGTGGCATGGCTATCCTTGAAGAGGCCTTCGATTCTCGCCCTGGCGAGTCGATGACCAGGGCGCTGGCGTGGGGCGTTGGCCGAGCCCGACGTGTCGCTGCTGAAGGTGCGCCTGCGGCAGGCTTTCTGGCTGCCTCGAAATAGCGGAGGCGCGCAGCGCCGGAGGTCGAGCGGCGACTTACTGTCATCAGCGAAGACGCAGTGCGTGAAATGCCTGCGTCGCCACACTTTCAGCTATCCGACAGAGTGGGCATCATCAGCCTGGCCCGTCATCCTCGCTGGCCAGCGCCCTCACTTTTGGATTTTTTCATCAAGGAGCCGTTGACATAGCGCACCGTGTTTTCCAGGGCTCGTGTCATGTCGGGATGGGTAAACTGGTACTTTCGCTCCAATTGCCTGCTGTTTCCCATGTCGAAGCGCTGCGTCTGAATAAAGTTCAATGACTCGGCGCTGATCGCCAAGCGGGTCGCCAGTCCCGGAATCGTCAATATCGACCTGAGCAACCCTATGGGTATATGGCGGCGGGGAGCCTTGACCTTTAGCGTGTCTGCGATCTGCCCAAGCATTCCCTGCAAGTTCGGTGTTCGCTCATACAGCGCCAGAACTTGCCGGTTGGCCATGGAGGGGTCGAACGCCACGCAAGTTATCATTTTCACCAGATAATCGACGCTGACCAATGGCAACCAGTGACTGGCGGAACCGGGAATAGCTTTGAATCGGCCTTGTGCCAGATTGCGAATGAGTTCGGCAAGCGGTTGTCCGTCCAGGATATGCCCGTTCTCGCTGTGGCCGCACACCGTAGCAGGGTGAACAATCGTGTAATCCGCATCCGCGTCTTGCATATAGCGGATGACTGCAAAATGGGACTCGAGTTTGCTGCCTTCGTAGCCGCCTACACGGGCGTAGACCGCGGGCCAGTTTGTGTTTTCAGGGCACTGAATATCAACCCCGATACGGGCAAGGTGGTTGAGGTTTTGCAGCATGAAGCCGCCTACCATGAGCAGTCGGATGCGCTGGCTGGCCGCAAGCCTGGCCACGCTCAGAGCACCTTGGACATTGACTGTGCGGGCGCGCTCCGGTGTCAGCCCCCAGGAAAATTCAGCCGCGAGATGGAAAAACACAGCGGTCGCAGTGACGCGTTCTTTGTCTGCTTCGCTGAGGCCAAGCCCCTCCTGGCTGATATCGCCTTCAACGGCATGGAGATACTCCGGGTTACCCCCCAGTTGGCCTACCTGCTCCTTGAGGCGTTCGATGTTACCGGGGCTGCGCATCAGTACCCAGGTCTTGTGCCCTTGCGCAGTAAGACTGGCCAGCAAATGTTGCCCCACAAAGCCGCTGCCGCCGGTGACAAAGCATTCCACACTCATGTTTGAACCCTTGTTTGGATGATGGGCGCAGGCTAAGGTGTAGAGCCTGCTCTACAGTCAAGGATTTTTAACGTGAATATTGGAGAGTTGGAGCGCCGGAGTGGGCTCAGCCGCCATACATTGCGCTATTACGAACAGCTCGGGCTTATTGAGCCACAGCGACAAGCCAACAACTATCGTAGTTACAGTGAACAGACCGTTGCTGACTTGGCTTTTATACAGAGTGCCCAGGGCGGGGGCTTTTCACTTGCTGAGATTGGGGACATTCTTGTGGCCAGGCGGGGTAACACGATCGACTGCGCGCAAGGTGCCGTCTTGGTCGCCGCCAAGATGGCCGAGATTCAAACGAAGATCACCACGCTACAAGCCGCTTATGTTTTTCTGGACGCGGAGCGTGCCAAGCTCGAAGCCAGTGCTATTGCCAATGGGCAGATAATTCCCTGAGGTCCTGTCCATGACCTTTTTCGATCGAGCGTCAGCCTTCAGGTAAGGTTATACCGCAGATAAACTCATGCGTCCCCAAGCGGTGCGAGCCGAACTCCACCACGTAGCCGTCTCCTCTGCGTTCCGCCTCTGCCTTGGCCGTCTTCTGGTCGGCATAAACGTCGACAAAATGCCATGGATGTCGGTCTCTCAGGACTCCCCATCCGATGACCCAGCCTTCCCGCGAAGGGTCCGGCGGCAGGTGCTTCGCCAAGCTTCGAATGGACATACCGATCTCCTCATATGCACAGGCTCGCCCTTGCAGGTTGAGCACTTTTCTTGAACCACACCTCGCGGGCGTCGGTCTTCAGCATGAAGGATGAGTGATATTTCCAGGTTTCCTCATCAAATATTGAAATGTTCGCAGTCTAGGATTGAACTCAAGCCAATTCCACCATCGAGGGAGTCAGGAAATGGATTATTCCAGCATGGTTGAATCGTTGGACAAGATGCTGAACGCAACGGCTGCAGCCAAGGCCTGCCTGCAGCCGTCAGATACAGAACGTCACCCATACCTCCGTAGCCATTCGTCCGCGACGTCACCCATGGTTGATGGGGTGCCACTCTTGATCCAAAGCATGAGTCCACGGTCGAACTTGAATGCCGCGCCGCACTCGCTGAGCAGAAACTGACGAACCTTCTGCGTGTTGCGGTAATGCTTGTCCAGGGGAGTTGTACGGGTGATCGGCCCGGCGTGCCAGTCGACGGTCATGGTCTGTTCCTTTGACAATTGAGAAGGCAAAAAGCCCGTAGAGGGTCATCTACGGGCTTTGCTGTGGTTTCACATGACCTGGCTCGGCCTGTCAGCCTTCGAACTGTATCACCATCCGGCCTTTGATCTTGCCCTCCAGCATCTCGTCAAAGATCTGGTTGATATCCTCGATCGGTCGCAGCGTTACCTTGGGCACCACTTTGCCTTCAGCGGCAAACTGGAAGGCTTCCTGCAGGTCCTGGCGTGTACCTACCAGCGAGCCCACCACTTCGATCCCATCAAGCACCAGGCGAGGAATATTCAGGTCCATGGACTCCGACGGAAGCCCGACGGCCACCAGTCGCCCGCCAGCGCGCAAGGCATCGACGGCAGAATTGAACGCGCCTTTGGCCACGGCAGTAACGACGGCAGCATGTGTGCCACCGGTCTTGGCCTGGATGACCTTCGCGGCATCTTCGTTGAGCGGATTGACGACCAGGTCCGCGCCCATCTCGCTGGCGAAGCGCAGTTGCTCTTCGTTGACGTCGATGGCGATCACTTTGGCGTTGAACACATTCTTGGCATATTGCAGGGCCAGGTTGCCCAGGCCGCCGAGCCCGTAGATGGCGATCCATTGGCCGGGGCGGATGTTGGAGATTTTCACTGCTTTGTAGGTCGTGACGCCGGCGCAGGTGATGCTGCTGGCGGCAGCGGAGTCGAGGCCGTCGGGTACTTTGACCGAGTAGTCGGCCTTGACGATGCAGGCCTCGGCCATGCCGCCGTCCACGGTGTAGCCGGAATTCTTCACGTCGCGGCACAGGGTCTCGTTGCCGCTGTTGCAATATTCGCAATGTCCGCAACCCTGGTAGAACCAGGCAACGCTGGCACGGTCGCCTGGCTTGAGCGAGGTGACGCCCGGGCCAACTTCCTGGACCACGCCAATACCTTCGTGGCCCAGTACTACACCGGTCTTGTCACCAAAGTCGCCATTTTTCACGTGCAGGTCGGTGTGGCACACACCGCAGCACTGCATCTTCAGCAACGCTTCGCCGTGTTCGAGAGGGCGCAAGGTTTTCTCTATCACGTCCACGCGACGGCCTGGTGCAACGACAGCAGCTTTCATGAGAGCCTCCGTGTCTATCCGATGTGAGCTTGGGTTATCGTCGGGACAGCATAGACCTTGCCGGGCCAGGCAAAACTGCTTCAGGTCATGGTCATGGTGGGCGCTTCCACAAAATACCTGCGTATACCTGACTGGCCTTTGCAGAAAAAAGAAAAGCCCGCGGCAAGGATGCGGCGGGCTGCAAGAACATACGGAGCAGGGCCAGTGTGCCCATCCGGATGTCGACATTTCGTGAAGGTCAGGTCATGAGGCTGTCATCATCTGCACCGAAGTGCGCAGGCTCACAAAAAAGCGGCCGACGTCAAGTAATTTGCGAGGGTTTTCTGAAGGCCAGAAACTTATATCGGGCGCCGGGTTAGCTGAACTTCGCGCCACTTTGCGGTGCTGCGGCGTTGTGAGCCATGCCTGACGTTCAATCGGAGAAAGCCGATGTGATCGCCTCCACAACGACACGCACTCTGGCCGTGCGCGCCAAGTCTTGGTGCAACACCAGCCACGCCTCGTAGGACTTGGCCCGCCGGCACCCCGGCCATAGCCGCACCAGCGCGGGATCGCGCTGGGCCAGGTACTCGGGTAACTCGCCTATGGCTAGGCCGGCGCGCACGAAGGTCGCGAGCATCAGGCTCGAATCCAGTTCGGCAACCACGCGCCCCTGTGCTCTGGATTCACCCGCCAGCGTGTTGTCCTGCCGGCTGGTCACACCCTGCTGGTAAAGTGCAATATCGTGATTCGCAAGGCCTTGTCCGGGCTGTGGTTCGCCATGTTTTTCCAGATAGCTTCGGGTAGCGTACAGGCCGACTTCCCAGCAGCCGAGTTGGCGAACGATCAAGTCAGGTTGCTCTGGCCGCAGGGTACGTACAGCAATGTCGGCCTCCCGCCGTGCCAAGTCGAGCAACCGCGTCGTAGTACTCAGGATCACCCGCACTTCAGGATGGCTGGCGCGCAGGTGTTCAATGGCAGGAAGCACGAAGTCCACCGCCAGGGCGTCGGTGGTGGTCACGCGCACCTCACCGGCCACGCGCGCATCGGCACCTTCGCCGCGGCGCTCGAAGGAGACTGCCATGCGTTCCATGTCCTCGGCCATACGCAGCACTTCCTGGCCGGTGTCCGTTAGCACCAAGCCGCCCGTGGTGCGCAGGAACAGCCGACTGCCCAGCGCTCGCTCCAATCCGGTCAGACGCCGGCTCACCGTGGTCTGGTCGATGACAAGTTGCTGCGCCGCCCCGCGCAAGGTGCTGGCGCGCTGAATTGCCAGGAATATCCGCACGTCGTCCCAGTTCATTCCTACCCCCATTGTTGGGGCTGCAAATATGCAGCCATATGCTGCTATTTTATGCATTTTCACATGAAAGGCGTCTCCGTAGCATTGCGTCAATCCCTTTTGAACCCTTTGACGCGCAGCCGGCCCGCCTGGCTGCCGGGGAGCTACCATGCCTCGCTTACCCTTCATCCTGACAGTCGCCATGCTGAGTGCCTTCGGGCTGATTGCTTCGGACGTTTATCTACCCGCAATGCCAAGCATGGCCACCGAGTTCGGCATCGCCGACTGGCAGATGCCGCAGACCATCTCGTTCTACCTGCTGGCACTGGCATTTGCCCAGTTGGCCTACGGGCCACTGTCGGATCGCAATGGCCGCAAGCCCATACTGCTGGGAGGCATCGCCCTCTACATCGTCGGCTCGGTGGGCTGTGCCACCTCCACCACCTACAACGGGTTTCTGGCGTGGCGCATGCTGGAAGCAGTCGGCGCGGCTGCGGGCCTGGTCGTGGGTCGCGCCCTGATCGCCGACACCTGCGACAAGCGCACCTCTGCCAAGGTCTATGCGGTGATCTACCCGCTGGTGTCGCTGTCGCCAGCCTTGGCACCGGCCATAGGCGGGCACTTGGCAGCGGCCTTCGGCTGGCGAGCTGATTTCCTGTTCGTCGCTGCGTTCGGTGGCATGGCACTGCTGATGGCAATGACGCTGCTACCGGAAACGCTACCCATCGCGGCCCGTACCCGTACCTCCCCCTTTGCCGGCTTCAGTCATGTCCTGCACGACCGAACTTTTCGCCGCTATACATTGGTGGTCTGCGCGATCTATTGCGCTTGGTTCGTCTACTTGACCCAATCGCCGTTTCTTTTTGCGCGCCAAGGCTTGAGTGAGGAGCAAAGCGGCTGGCTGTACCTGCCGCTGACGGCCGGCATCATCGCTGCCAACCTGCTGACCAAGCGGCTGCTTGATCGCTGGCACTACGACCGTATCCTCGCTGTCGGCATCATGTGCTTCGTACTTGGCGGGGCGGCATTCCTGGCCGTGCTGGCTCTGGGGCTACATGGCGCGGCCGCTGTGGTGCTGCCGATGTGCCTGGTCAGTCTCGCCAATGGTTCGTCGCTGTCGCTGGCGGTATCTGGGGCCATTGCGAGTGAGCACGGGCATGCGGCCACCGCGTCAGGACTGGTAGGGTTCTGTCAGATCGGCAGCGCCGCGCTGGTGGCAATGGGGGTCAGCGCGGCCTTCGGCACCGGCCTTGGCGTGCTTTGCGGCGCGGTAACGGTGCTCGGCCTGATCGCGCTGTCCACCTGCCTGCCATGGCCTAGAAACCGGACGAGCGTGGTCTGATTATCCTCAATGACGCTGGAACCCCAGCGCCCGGGCCGTGAATGCTTCCAGCATGTGGGATTGGTTTGGTCGCAGCATTCGTTTCGTTATAGGTCTGTCGCAGCCGACTGCCAGCAGCTGAATTGAATTCGTTCGGGCACAAGAGGACATCGTGAAAATTTTGGCTATCTCAGGCAGCTCACGTGAAGCGTCAACGAATACGGCGTTGTTGCAAACTTGAGCATCTGTTGTTACGCATCCCTCTCATTGGAAAATCCCCGGAGGAAGTCGTGAGCTTTTTATGCCTGCCAGATAATGAGTCGCAAATCAGGTCGTTACTACTCAAATTTGCTGCAGCAGTTCATCAAAGCAGCAGGGCGAGCCTGGCAGCCACTAATACAGTTCGTTAGAAATCCGAATTAAGCATTCGATGAAGCGGGCGAGCATTTCCGAAGGCTCGCCTTCCGGACGCAGCAAGTAGGTCGTCAGCAACGGCGAACGGCCTGTCAGTGGCCGTGCCACTACGCCAGGTTCCTGGCTGGCCAAAAATTTGCGCGCAGCCCGTCAGCCCCAGGGCGATGCCTTCCTGCGTGCTTGGCTTACTGCATATGATGAATCCGCCTAACTTATTGATAAACTTGCTGTATCTGGCTATGGCGTAGTCAAGCAAAGTTCGGTGCTGGAGTCATGGTGAAAAAAGCCCGCCATGGAAGGCGGGCAAAAGACGTTTGAAGGGAGAGCCTGCAGGTTGCGCCGGTCCGGTTAACCCAGGATTAAGCGACCACGCATTGACCCGGCACCCTGATCAGCCTATACAGGCCTGCCATTATCCCAGGAGCCAGCATGCGCGACGAAGACGACCTGCACGAACCCGAGCATGATCACCTGCTTGACCACGAATTTCTCTACGACGACGTGGAGCCCGAGGCGGATGCCCAGGGCGCCGAGGATGAAGTGGAGGAAGACGAGGAAACGCTGGATGACCTTGATGACGAAGAGCGCGATCACCCAGCCTGGTTCGACGATTGCGAAGACGACTGACTCAGCGACCATCCACCGAGAACCGCCCAGGCCCGCTTACCGCGAGCAACAGCAGGCCGCCCATGATGCTGAGGTTTTTCAGAAACTGGGTCGTGTTGGCGCTGCGCTCAGGGTCGACCATGTTCCAGAATGGGTGGCCCAGCAGCGCCGTGCCCAGCACGAACAGCGCGAACAGAAATGCTAACGGCCGTGTGTAGAAACCGAGGATCAACAGGATTGCGACGAGAAACTCCATGATGACGGCAATCCCTGCTGCCAGCATCGGGGCAGGGGCGCCGAGCGAGGTCATGTAGCCTACCGTGCCATCGAAGCCGGTCAGCTTGGCCCAGCCAGACAAGACGAACAGGATCATCAGCAGTACGCGGGCGATCAGGATAATGATGTCGCGTTGACCATCGAACAGGGAGTAGCGCATGGCGGCGTTCCAGTGGACGGGGACAAGCTCCACTTTAGCAGCTACGCCAGACATTGCTTTCAGGCAGCAAAAAGGCGCCGCAGGGGCGCCTTTTCAACGAAGTTTGGTGCGAGTGGCGGGACTCGAACCCGCAAGGCTCACGCCGACAGATTTTAAGTCTGCTGTGTATACCAATTCCACCACACTCGCACGCTTGAAGGGGTCGCAACGACCAGCTCGCTTCTAAGCAGAAGGGCTTCGCAATCAAGCGCGCTTTATAACCCATTGTTATAGTTGAGTCAACTGCAGCGCCTATGATCAACAGATAGAAGGGTGATCGAACCGGCAATTGACACCGTGCTGTCGTTACGCCACTGTCGCCCATCATTGGATCCAAGAGTGTTGCGTAATGACTCAGGGCCGGGTTGGTGAAGGTGTGGTGCGTCCCCGGTTATTCTGGCGGCTGTTGTTCGCGCAAGTGCTCGTGCTGGGTGCATTTCTTTACATCAGCCTGATCAGCCTGGGCGTTTATCTGTTGTTGCTGGGCTTTGATGCGGAGCACTCACAGCAGCAGCGTATGTTGGCGCTGGCCGGCGGTGGTATGATCATGCTGCTCAGCCTGTGGTTGCTGAAAGTGGCCATGCCGCGATGCATCAGTCCGACGCTGGCCGAGCCGGAACGCTGACTGCCTGTAGTCGTTCAGCTGTCTACTGGCAGACACTCCGGGCTACGCTCATTTCCTTCCTCCTGCTGTGCCAGTGGAGTTTGCATGGTTTCAGCTGACTGCCTCGATGCTTCCGTCATGCCTGCCCATCGTTACGAACAGCTGGTTCAGTCGGTGGTGGATTATGCCATCTACATGCTCGACCCTTCTGGCCATGTGGTGTCGTGGAACGCAGGTGCGCAACGGATCAAGGGTTACCGTAGAGATGAAGTGATCGGCAAGCACTTTTCGTTGTTTTTCACGGCGCAGGATTGTGCGGAGGGCCGCCCTGAGCGTCTGCTATGCCAGGCGCTGGAGCAGGGTGTGGCGCAGGACGAAGGCTGGCGGGTGCGCAAGGACGGCACGCAGTTCTGGGCCTTGGCGGCACTGGATGTGATCCGTGATGAAAATGGCCAGATCATTGGCCTGGCCAAGGTGACACGCGATATCACTGACCGTCGCGAGACGGCGCAGCAGCTCGACGCAGTGCGCGCCCAGCTGTTCCAGGCGCAGAAGCTTGAAGCCCTCGGCCAGTTGACCGGTGGTCTGGCGCACGACTTCAACAACATGTTGACCATCATCATCAGCTCGGCGCGCCTGGCGCTGGCCACCCAGGACCCGGCACGCACCCAGCGTATGTTGCAGCACATCCTCGATGCCAGCCAGCGTGGCACCGAACTGACCCAGCAACTGCTCAGTTTTGCCCGTCACCGCAAGTTCGATGTGGCCAGCGTTGCCCCGGCAGAGCTGGTTAATGCTACGCGTGGCCTGCTTGAACATGCATTGCCAAGCTCGATTGACATGAAGGTGTTGCTGCAACCGGACCTGCCGTTGATCGAGGTGGATGCCGGGCAACTGCAGATGGTGTTGCTCAACCTGTTGTTCAATGCTCGTGATGCCATCGACGGGCATGGCCGCATCAGCCTGACAGTCGATGTGGTCGAGCTGTTCGGCGAAGTTGAAGGGCTGAAGGGCAGCTTCGTGCGCTTCGAGGTGGAAGACAGCGGCGAAGGCATACCCACAGAGATACTGCCGCGTATCTTCGAGCCGTTTTTCACCACCAAGCCTTTCGGCAAGGGTACCGGCCTGGGGCTCAGCCAGGTCTATGGTTTCGCCCGGCAAAGTGGCGGTGCCATTTGTGTCGACAGCGAGCCTGGCCGGGGAACTTGCATGCGACTGTACTTGCCAATGTATCAGGACCAGACGGATAGCCCACTCGACAGGTAGACAACATGGCACAGGCACTGAAGCGGCTGGTAACGGGGATCGACGGGCTCGACGCGTTGCTCAAGGGTGGCCTGATAGCTGGCGCCTCCTACATTGTCCAGGGGCCGCCAGGGGCCGGTAAGACCATCCTCGCCAATCAGCTGGCCTGCGGCCACGTGCGTGGCGGTGGTCGGGTGCTGGTGGCCACTTTGCTGAGCGAGTCGCACGAACGCTTGTTCCAGTACCTGTCCACGCTGGACTTCTTCGACCCGGCGCTGGTCGGTGACAAAATCCAGTTCGTCAGCGCCTTTGATACCCTTGAGCAGGACGGGCTGGATGCGGTGGTGCGCTTGCTGCGCCAGGAAATTGCCCGGCAACAGGCCAGCCTGCTGATCGTCGACGGTGTGCTCAATGCCCGGGTACGTGCGGAAACCGCGCTGGACACCAAGAAGTTCGTCTCTGAGCTGCAGGGGCATGCAGCCTTTGCCGGTTGCACCGTACTGTTGCTGACCAGTGCCCGGCTGGACGAGGGCAGCCCGGAACACACCATGGTCGATGGCGTGATCGAACTGGGTGAGCAACTGGTCGGCAGCCGCGCCGTGCGCCATGTCCAATTGCGCAAGACCCGCGGCAGTGGTGCGTTGTCGGGGCGTCACGAATGCCTTATCGATGAGTCCGGCATGCAGGTCTATCCTCGCCTGGAAGCGTTGTTCAGCCACCCCAGCCAATTGGGCAGTGGCACCTTGGCGCGTATCAGCAGCGGCGTACCAACCTTCGATGAAATGCTTGGCGGAGGCTTGGCCACCGGGTCAGTCAGCCTGTTGATGGGGCCTTCGGGGATTGGCAAGACATCATTGGGCCTGGCCTTTCTGGGTGCCAGCACCCCGCAGGCGCCGGGGTTGCATTTCGGTTTTTACGAAACACCCGAACGCCTGCGCAGCAAGGCCGCTTCGCTCGGTTACGATTTTGCCGCGATGGAGCAGGGCGGTAGCTTGCAGCTGTGCTGGCAGCCGACCACCGAGGGCTTGCTGGACCAGGTTGGCGCGCGACTACTGGAGCGTGTAGCGGCGCAGGGCAGCAAGCGCGTGGTGATCGACAGCCTTGGCGCATTCAGCCGCCTGGCTATTGACCCGACGCGGCTAAATGCGTTTTTCCGCGCGCTGGCGGGTGAGTTGCGCGCGCGCGATATCAGCGTGATGCTGACCTGGGAGATGCGCGACATCTTCGGCGCGGAAATCAGCGCCCCCGCGCCGGACCTGTCGACTATCGTCGACAACCTTATGCTGATGCGCTTTGTCGAACTGGACTCGCAACTACGGCGCATGCTGTCGGTCCTCAAGGTGCGTGACAGTCACCATGACCCGGCCTTGCACGAGCTGCTGATCGGGCCGCAAGGCATTACCTTGCGCAAGGCGTTCGAAGGTGCCTGCGGTGTGCTTTCGGGAACGCCGACGCCGCAGGAGAGCGGGTGACGGACGAGCCGATGAACACCATCCTGATTGTCGATGACGAATACCTGATCGCCGATATCCTCGGGTTTGCCCTGGAGGACGAAGGTTTCCTGGTGGAAAAGGCGAGCAATGGCTGCAAAGCACTGGAGGCGTTGAAGGAAAAACGTGTGCAGCTGGTGATTACCGACTACATGATGCCGCTACTCAACGGTGAGGAGTTGGCGCGTGCCATCCGCGAGGACCCTGCGTTAAGCGAGTTGCCGGTCATCCTCATGAGCGGCGCACAGGCCAGCCAAGGATGCCCGGCCCTGTTTGCCGCAATATTCGACAAACCGTTCGACATGGATGAGATGATCGCCACGGTGCATCAGTTAATAGGCACCTGAGGCTGGCGGTCGAGCGCATCCATGCCCCTCGGGTGACGCTCAGTGTGAGTCTTCGTGTTTCTCCGGAGCCGGGCTGCCGGCCTGGATGCGTTTGAAGATTTCTTCTCGATGGACCTGAACATCTTTCGGTGCATCGATACCGATCCTCACCTGCATCCCTTTGACGCCCAGAATGGTGACTTTGATGTCATCGTTGATGACGATGCTTTCGCCAACCTTACGGGTGAGTATCAGCATGTAGTTCTCCTTGGTGATGTAAAAGTCCGCCGGGCTAGTTGCCGTGGCGGCGGGAGCTTGTCCCTCTTCCTTCTCATTAAAGACGCTTTCGGCGGATAGTAATTCCCCGACAGACAAATTCTGTTGCGTGTCTTCAGTTGCAGGTGCCAAAGCAAACCGTCAACGGTTTGTCGGCCAAGGTGCTCGCTGGCAAGAATAGGGGGGTTGGCGGCTAATGGGAAATTTCTTCGCATCATGGGCTGAATAGACAAGCTCAATGGGCCTCCTGTTCCTCGAGTGCCTGAAGAAACAACAACAAGGCCACTTCCTCCGGGTCCAGGCCTTTGCGCACACGGTTTTTCGGCAAATTGGCAAGGCGCCCCAAGGTATAGTGCTCCAGGACTGCCGGGTGGATGTAGCAGCGCCGGCACACTGCCGGCGTATTGCCCAGGCGCGTGGCTACCTGGCGGACTATTGCTGCGACCTGACGTTTGGCTTCACTCTCCGGCTCCCAGGCCAAGGGCTTCAGCAGGTTCAATGCCAGGCTGCTGCCGGCCCAGGTGCGATAGTCCTTGGCAGTGAAGTCGGCGCCGGTCAACTGCTGCAGAAACTGATTGACCTCGGTGGAGCCGACACTATGGCGCTGGCCGTCTTCATCCAGGTACTGAAACAGTGCCTGCCCAGGCAGTTCCATGCAGCGTTTGAGCAGGTTGGCCAAGCGCCGGTCGTTGAGGGTGACGTTGTGTTCGACGCCGCGCTTGCCGCGGAATTGAAAGCGAATGCTGCTGCCTTTGATCTGTACATGGCGATTGCGCAGGGTGGTCAATCCGTACGACCGGTTATCGCGCAGGTAGCGCTGGTTACCAATGCGGATCAGGGTGTGGTCCAGCAGGCTCACCACCAGCGCCATGACCTTTTCCCGGTCCAGCCCTGGCCGCGCCAAGTGGGCTTCCAGCTGTGTGCGCAGCTTTGGCAAGGCTTGGGCGAACGCAAGCATGCGCCCGTATTTGTGCTGGTCGCGCAGTTCGCGCCACTGCGCGTGGTAGCGGTACTGCTTGCGGCCACGGGCATCACGGCCGGTGGCTTGCAGGTGGCCTTGCGGATCGGCGCAGATCCACACATCCGTGTAGGCCGGGGGGATCACCAGTGCGGCGATGCGTGCGAGGGTTTCGCTGTCGCGTACTCGTTGGCCATCGGCATCCAGGTAGATGAAACGGTCGCGCCAGCGCCGACGGGTCAGGCCCGGCTGACTGTCGTCAACGTAGTGCAGGGTGCGCGGCAGGGGGCAGTCAAGCATGGGCGGTGGGCCTCGATCAGGTCACTGATCAATGGACAATACGCGCGCTAAGGATGCTCAACCCAAAAGGGCCACCGACTTGATCTGGGCGAACAGTATCTGCCCCGTGTGCAAACCGAGCTGGTCTGCCGAGAAGCGGGTGATGCGTGCAAGCAGGGCATTGCCGCCAGCATCCAGGCTGACCAGCACATGCGCCGGGTTGGCCGCCGGGCAGCTCTCGCGCACACGCACCGGCAGGCGGTTGAGGATGCTCGATGCGCTGTCCGCCGCCAGTGCCAGGCTGACATCCCGGGCCTGCACCTTGACGCGCAGGGTGCTGCCCATCACCTGCGCCGCGTGGGTGATGCGCAGCAGCGGCCCGCTGCTGCCGGGCAGGCGCAGGTCAAGCAGGCCGTAGTGTGGGTCGTGCCCAACCACCCTACCTTCGAACACGACGCCGGCGTCGTCGCCCTGGGCCAGCGACAGGTCAAGGCGAGCCAGGGTTTCGCCGATCGGGCCGCTGGCGATCGCCCGGCCTTGTTCCAGCAACACCAGGTGGTCGGCCAGCCGCGCGACTTCATCCTGGGCGTGGCTGACATATATGAGGGGGATGTCCAGTTCGTCGTGCAGGCGCTCCAGGAAGGGCAATATCTCGCGCTTGCGCGGGCCGTCGAGGGCTGCCAGCGGCTCGTCCATCAACAACAGCCGTGGGCTGCTGAGCAGGGCGCGGGCAATACCCACCCGCTGCGCCTCGCCACCCGACAGGGTTGCCGGGCGGCGGTCCAGCAAGTGGCCGATACCCAGCAGTTGGCACGCCTGGTCGAGGCTGACCTTGCGTGCAGCGGGCGCTACCCGGCGCCAGCCGAACGTCAGGTTGCCGCGCACCGACAGGTGCGGGAACAGGCTGGCTTCCTGGAACACGTAGCCCACCGGGCGCAGGTGCGGTGCCTGGAAGTAGCCACGGGTGCTGTCTTCCCAGACTTCGCCGTTGACTTCGATATAGGCGCTGGCGGCCCGTTCCAGCCCGGCCAGGCAGCGCAGGCAGCTGGTCTTGCCGGAGCCAGAGTGGCCGAACAGCGCGCTGATGCCGCGCCCGGGCAGGTGCAGGTTGACGTCCAGGGTAAAGTCGTCGCGTGCCAGTTTCAGGTGCGCCACAATCGATGCGGTCATTTCAGCTCCAGCCAGCTTTGCCACGGCGTCCAGCGTACAGCAGGAGCAGCACCAGGAATGAGAACACCAGCATGGCCCCGGCCAGCCAGTGGGCTTGCGAATACTCCATGGCTTCGACGTGATCGAAAATCTGCACCGAAACCACGCGAGTCTTGTCGGGGATGTTGCCACCGATCATCAGTACGACGCCAAACTCGCCCACCGTGTGGGCAAAGCCGAGGATGCTGGCAGTGACGAAGCCAGGGCGGGCTAGCGGCAGCACCACGTGAACGAAGGTATCCCATGGGCTGGCGCGCAGGGTGGCGGCGACTTCCAGGGGGCGCTGGCCGATCGCGCCAAAGGCATTCTGCAGGGGTTGCACCACGAACGGCAGGGAGTACACCGTCGAGCCAATCACCAGGCCTGTGAAGCTGAACACCACACTGCCCAGGCCTAGCGCCTGGGTGGCCTGACCAAGCCAGCCGTGCGGGCCAAGGGCGATCAACAGGTAAAAGCCGATCACCGTCGGTGGCAGTACCAGCGGCAGTGCCACCACCGCACCCACCGGCCCGCGCAGCCATGAGCGCGTGCGCGCGAGCCACCAGGCGACCGGGGTGCCGATGACCAGCAGGATCAGGGTGGTCAGGCTGGCCAGTTTTACGGTCAGCCAGATGGCGCCCAGGTCACTGGCATCGAGTGGCATCAGCGTTCATAACCATAAGATTTGATCACCGCTGCGGCTTTCGGGCCTTTGAGGTATTCGACCAGTGCCTTGGCGGCCGCATTGTCCTTGCCTTTGTTGAGGATGACGGCGTCCTGACGGATCGGGTCGTGCAGGTTGGACGGCACGATCCAGGCCGAGCCATGGGTTACTTTGCCGTCCTTGTAGATCTGCGAAAGGGCGACGAAGCCCAACTCGGCGTTGCCGGTGGAGACGAACTGGAAGGCCTGGGTGATGTTCTGGCCTTCGACGATCTTGCCTTTGGTGGCTTCGGTGAGCTTCAGCCTGTCCAGCAGCTGGGTGGCGGCCAGGCCGTAAGGTGCCGCTTTCGGGTTGGCGATGGACAGGTGTTTGTATTCGTTCTTTTTCAGTACTTCACCCTTGGCATCTACGTAGCCTTCCTTCGCAGACCACAAGGCCAGGGTGCCGATGGCGTAGGTAAAGCGTGAGCCAGGTACGGTTTCCTTTTCTGCTTCCAGCTTCTTGGGGGTGGTGTCGTCAGCGGCGAGGAACACTTCGAACGGTGCACCGTTCTTGATCTGCGCGTAGAACTGCCCGGTGGCGCCGTAGGCCGCGACCAGTTTGTGGCCGGTGTCTTTTTCGAATTCCTTGGCGATGGCCTGGACAGGGGCTGTGAAATTGGCTGCGACCGCGACCTGGACTTCGTCGGCCCAGGCAGTGTTGAAGGCGAGCAGGCTGGCCAGGGCAGTGAAGGTCAACTGGGGCGAGCGGATACGCATGAAGACAGCTCCTTGAGATTATCGTTATAGCCTTAACTATATAGCGATAAGCCATTGGCCGTGAAGAGGCCAGGCCTGCCTGTCAGAATGCCTGGTGACCGATTACTGCCAGTGCCTTGCCGGCAATCTCCCGGGTCAGCTCACCCGCCGGCATGTGCCGGCCCAGCCGTAACGCCTGCCCCGACCACAGATTGCTGAAATCACTATTACCCTGCGGATCGGTGATTGCCCGTAAAGGCATCAATGCCCCGCCCGCCAGCGGGAAGCGCGGTGCAAGCTCGCTCATCGGCCCCAGCTCGCGCATGAGGCGATTGTTGATGCCTCGCGCCGGGCGGCCGGTGAACAGGTTGGTCAGGGCGGTGTCGCTGGCAGGCGCGCTGTCCAGCGCCTGGCGATGCGCTGGCGACACCTTGGCCTCGGGGCAGAACAGGTAAGCCGTGCCGATCTGCACTGCCGATGCACCCAGGGCCAGTGCCGCCAACAGCCCGCGGTGGTCGCCGATACCACCGGCGGCAATCACTGGCACGCCGACGGCATCGGCAACCTGCGGTACGAGCGCGAAGGTGCCTATCTGGCTGGTGATGTCATCGCTGAGGAACATGCCGCGATGGCCACCGGCTTCATAACCCATGGCGATGATCGCATCGCAGCCATTGCGCTCCAGCCAGACCGCTTCTTCCACGGTCGTGGCGCTGGACAGTACTTTGGCACCGCTGGCCTTTACCCGCTGCAGCAGTTCGGCCTGCGGCAGGCCGAAGTGGAAGCTCACCACCTCCGGGCGCAACGCTTCGACCAGCAGGCAGCTCTGCTCGTCGAAAGGCGCACGGTTGGACACCGGCGTGGGCGCCGTGAAATCGGCGCCCACTTCGCTGTAATAAGGCTCAAGCGCCTGCTTCCAGCGCGCATCGCGCTCGGCATCGGGCGCTGGCGGCTGGTGGCAGAAGAAGTTCAGGTTCAGCGGGCGCCCCGGGCAGCCGGCGCGGAATGCAGCGATCTCGGCGCGCACCTGTTCGCCGCTGAGCATGGCGCAGGGCAGGGCGCCCAAGCCACCTGCCAGGCCCACGGCAATGGCCATGGCCGAGCCGGTCGCCCCCGCCATGGGTGCCTGCAGAATGGGCAGCTCGATGCCCAGCAGGTCGAGGATACGGCGGTCGGGCCAGTGGCTCATGCGATTCTCCTTGCGTGGGGCGAGCGATGCGGCGGGGGCTTGCGGCGAGTCTTACAGGGCCTTGCTGACCTGGATGTCGCTGATTTTCTCGGCGTCTTCGCCGTGGATCTTGCGCAGGGCCTCAAGGGCTTGCTCCTGCGAGGCATCGGGCATCAGCGCGAAATCCCAGCGACGCTGGCCGTCGAGCTTGTATTTGATGACGTACTTGATGGTCTGGGTCATGGTGGCCTTATCTGAGTTTCGACGACGAGCGACGGATGATCTTGATCTTGTGGGTCAGCGTTGGCTTGCGGGTGACCGAGATCGGGCGAGTGGTGACGGTATCGATGGTGATGTTCCAGAAGCCGGTGCTGGGTACGGTGATCTTCGCCGGAAACTTCTCGAAATGGCCGCCGTGGTAAGTATGACGGCCGCCGTTCTTGAAGCTGCGGAAGTTGGCGTCGTTCATCAGGCGGATATTGCAGCGCTGGGAGCACTCGATGACGACAATATCGTCCTCGTTGAGGTGCTCGCGCTGGTGTACGAATTTCATGTGATGCTCCGCAAGGTTTGGATCTGCAAAAGCAAAAGATACCACGATGTGCCGTTACACTGCCGCGTTGATCGCCGGGCGTAGATAATTCTGCCAAAGCAGGGAGCAAAACCGCCTGGATGTGGTCGAAGCGAATTCTTGAAGGCAGAGGTGCAGCAAATGAAGTGGATGGTGGCGGCGTTGTCGGTGACGCTCGGTGGCTGCGTGAGCGTCGCGGAGCTGGAGCAATCGCGTGAAACGATGGATGTGATCTCTGGCAAGAGCCCACGCGCCTATGCCGATTGCGTAAAGGAGAAGCTTGCCGATACGCGTGACCCGCTGACCGAAGAGCAGCGTGGCGATGGCCTGCGGCTGATCGTACCGCAGAAAATCACCTCAGGTGCCGGCCCGGCCGCGCTGGTGGATATCGACAAGCGCGGCAGCGGCAGCAGTATCAAACTGCACGAGCGGCTGAATAACTTCCCGCTGCGCCTTGGCGATGTGCGCACTGCCGCAACGCAGTGCATCTCCGGAAGTTGATCTGAAGCAACGGGTCCTCCTTTCTCTGCTTATATGTTTTAAGCCTAAACATATAACAAAAGAAAAGGAGATTCGTGATGACACCGTTGAGACGCGTGATGATCGGCAGCTTGCTGATCCTGATCTGGCCCACGGCACATGCCGCTGATGGTCAGAAGGTCTTCACCCAGGGTGGGGCCAACCCCGCCGCCATGGCCTGCCTGGGTTGCCATGGCCCGGACGGCAATGGCATTGCGGCTGCCGGCTTTCCACGTTTGGCCGGGCTACCGGCCGGGTACCTTGCCAAGCAGTTGCAGGACTGGCGCAACGGCAGCCGCAAGCAGCCAGTCATGGAACCTTTGGCCAAGGCCCTGAGCGACGATGAAATCAAGGCCGTCAGTACCTACCTGGCCAGCCTGCCGGCAGCGCCCGCTGGCGACCTGCACCGCCAGCAGATTGCCGATGACCCGACTATCCGCATGGCCTTGTACGGCGACTGGAGCCGGCAGATTCCAGGTTGCGTGCAATGCCACGGGCCGGGTGGCGGCGGGGTGGGCGAACACTTCCCGCCCTTGGCCGGCCAGCCCGCCAGTTACCTGGTGGCACAGCTCAATGCCTGGCGCGACGGCAGCCGCAGCAATGACCCCAACCAGCTGATGGTCGGCGTGGCCAAGGCCATGACCGATGAGGAGATCAAGGCCGTTGCCGAGTTCTTCGCCCGCCCCGCCAGTCAGGAGGTCACGCCATGAAAAACCTGATTCCCGTCTTGTTGCTGCTGGCCGTGGGCAGCGCCCAGGCCACGCCGATCGCCATGGAAGACCAGTCGCAGTTGAAGGTTCCCGGTGTGCAGGCGACACCGCAGTTCGTGCCGCCTGCTGAGCGTGAGTTGCCCGATAATGCCTTTGGCAAAATGGTGCGTGAAGGCCACGCCTTGTTCGTCGACACCCGCCGACTGATGCCCGAGGCGGTGGGCAACGGCATGAACTGCAGTAACTGCCACCTCGATCAGGGGCGGTTGGCGCACTCGGCGCCGCTGTGGGGGGCCTACCCGATGTACCCGGCCTATCGTAAGAAGAATGACAAGGTCAACACCTTCGCCGAGCGTATCCAAGGGTGTTTTCAGTTCAGCATGAACGGCAAGCCGCCGGCCGCTGACAGCCCGCAGATGACGGCATTGGCGGTGTATTCATACTGGCTGTCGACCAAGGCGCCGACCGGTGTGGAGATTGCCGGACGTGGTTATCCGGAGGTGGCACAACCCAAGGGCGGTTATGACTTCAAGCGCGGCCAGCAGGTTTACCGTGAACAATGCGCGATTTGCCATGGCGATAACGGTGAAGGGCAAAAGGTCGCAGGCGAGTACGTAATGCCGCCGCTTTGGGGCAAGGACTCCTACAACTGGGGGGCCGGCATGCACCGCATCAATACCGCGGCGTCGTTCATCAAGTACAACATGCCGCTGGGCAAGCCGGGCAGCCTCAGCGATCAACAGGCCTGGGACGTGGCGGCGTGGATCAACCGCCACGAGCGGCCACAGGACCCGCGGTTGGTAGAGGGATCCATCGAGAAGACGCGGGTGAAGTTTCATGCCAATGATGGGGTTAACCTGTATGGTCAGCAGGTTGATGGGGTGCTGATCGGGCAAGGGACAGGTAGCTGAGCTAAGCCGGTGGCGGCCTCTTGGCGCGTGAGCCCGTCGAAGAGGCCGCCACCGGCACGCTGATTTTCCTGTCATCCAACGGTCATGTATGACAGCAATATTTACGATCCCTCGGAACTATCTACACTGGGATATCTCTATGATGGCAACGGTCGTTGTCGGGGGCATTGTAAGGTGACTGCCGCCTGATTAGACTGCGCCGAATTCCACAGGCCTAGCCTTTTGTAAGGACGTATATGATCAAAAAATGCTTGTTCCCGGCAGCCGGCTACGGCACGCGCTTCTTGCCTGCTACCAAAGCCATGCCCAAGGAAATGCTGCCGGTGGTCAACAAGCCACTGATCCAGTATGGCGTTGAAGAAGCATTGGATGCGGGTCTGAACGAGATCTCCATCGTTACCGGGCGCGGCAAGCGTGCCCTGGAAGACCACTTCGACATCAGCTACGAGCTGGAAAACCAGATCAAGGGCACCGACAAGGAAAAATACCTGGTCGGTATTCGTCGTCTGCTCGACGAGTGCTCCTTCTCGTACACGCGCCAGACTGAAATGAAGGGCCTTGGCCACGCGATTCTTACTGGCCGCCCACTGATCGGCGACGAGCCGTTCGCGGTGGTGCTGGCGGACGACCTGTGCGTCAACCCGGAAGGTGACGGCGTACTGACTCAGATGGTCAAGCTGTACAAACAGTACCGCTGCTCGATCGTCGCCATCCAGGAAGTCGACCCGCAGGAAACCAACAAGTATGGTGTGATCGCCGGTGAGATGATCCGCGACGACATCTTCCGTGTGACCAACATGGTCGAAAAACCGGCCCCGGAAGACGCGCCTTCGAACCTGGCGATCATCGGCCGTTACATCCTGACCCCGGATATCTTCGACATCATCGCCAATACCAAGCCAGGCAAAGGCGGTGAAATCCAGATCACCGATGCCCTGCTGCAGCAGGCGAAGGATGGGTGCGTGATTGCCTATAAGTTCAAGGGCAAGCGTTTCGACTGCGGTGGCGCCGAAGGCTACATCGACGCGACCAACTTCTGCTTCGAGAACTACTACAAGACTGGCAAGGCTTACTGATAAGCCCTGCTGGCCTCAAAGCCATCCTTCGGGGTGGCTTTTTTGTTTGCGGCGGCCAACGGCGGTATGCTGGACGCCTGCCTGGGAGAGTGAATACATGGCCTTCGATTTTGATCTGTTCGTGATTGGCGCCGGGTCCGGTGGTGTGCGCGCAGCGCGTTTTGCTGCCGGTTTTGGCGCAAAAGTGGCAGTGGCTGAAAGCCGCTACCTGGGGGGCACCTGCGTCAACGTCGGTTGTGTGCCGAAAAAACTGCTGGTGTACGGCGCGCACGTTGCTGATGAGCTGGAGCAAGCCGCAGGTTTCGGCTGGACGTTGGAAGAGGGGCATTTCGACTGGGGCACCCTGATTGCCAACAAGAATCGGGAAATCGAGCGCCTCAACGGCATCTACCGTAACTTGCTGGTCAACAGCGGGGTGACCCTGTTGCAAGGCCACGCGCGTCTGACGGGCGCCAACGAAGTGGAAGTGGACGGTCAACGCTACACCGCCGAGCATATCCTTATCGCTACCGGTGGCTGGCCGCAGGTACCGGACATCCCTGGCAAGGAACTGGCCATCACCTCCAACGAAGCTTTCTACCTCAAGGACTTGCCGCGCCGCGTGCTGGTGGTGGGTGGGGGTTATATTGCCGTCGAATTCGCCGGCATCTTCCAGGGCCTGGGGGCCGACACCACACTGCTGTACCGTGGCGACCTGTTCCTGCGCGGCTTCGACGGCTCGGTGCGCACCCACCTGAAGGAAGAGCTGGAAAAACGCGGCCTCGACCTGCAGTTCAACGCCGACATCCAGCGCATCGACAAGCTTGAGGATGGTCGCCTCAAAGCCACGCTCAAGGACGGCCGCGAGCTGGTAGCCGACTGTGTGTTCTATGCCACCGGCCGGCGCCCGATGCTGGACAATCTGGGCCTGGAGAACACCGGCGTCGAGCTGGATGCGCGCGGCTACATCCGGGTCGATGAGCAGTACCAGACCACCGCGCCCTCGATTCTCGCCATTGGCGATGTGATCGGCCGTGTACAGTTGACCCCAGTGGCCTTGGCTGAAGGCATGGCCGTGGCGCGGCGCCTGTTCAAACCCGAGCAATACCGCCCGGTGGATTACCAGAACATCCCCACCGCGGTGTTCAGCCAGCCACCCATCGGTACCGTAGGCTTGACCGAAGAGCAGGCGCTGGAGGCCGGGCACAAGGTGCAGGTATTCGAAAGCCGCTTCCGGGCCATGAAGCTGACCCTGACCGACATTCAGGAAAAGACCCTGATGAAGTTGGTGGTCGATGCCGAGACCGACAAGGTGCTGGGCTGCCACATGGTCGGTCCTGACGCTGGCGAAATCATTCAGGGCCTGGGCATTGCGCTTAAAGCCGGTGCCACTAAGCAGCAGTTCGACGAAACCATCGGCGTGCACCCGACGGCGGCTGAAGAGTTCGTGACCATGCGCACCGTCACCCGCTGATGACGCGGAGCCTGCTGTGCAGCCTGTAGACGCAGCCTTGTGCTGCGACGAGGCCCTTGCAGACAGAGAAACGCTTCTGTCATTCGGGCCTCGTTGCAGCACAAGGCTGCTTCAGGGGGTGTGCAAGGCCGGATCAATACACCCACACCTCGACCCGCCGGTTGCGCAGCCGGCCTTGCTCCAGTTCATTCCCGGCCACTGGCAGTTCATCGCCCATCCCGGTCACCTGCAGCACCTCCACGCCACCGCGCGCCAGTTCGCGGCGCACCGCTTGCGCACGCAGGCGGGAGAGCAGGGCTGCGCGCCCAGGGGTTTCCTTGGGATCGCCGAACCCCACCAGCACCGCCTTGCCCTGCAGCTTCCCGGCCTGGCGTAGGTACTCTGTCACCCGCTGCACGTCGCGCAGGGCCTTGTTATCCAGGCTGGCGCTTCCTTCCTGGAAGCGGAAGTTCACACTCAGCCGCTGCGCCTGCCGGGCCAGGGTACGATAGGGCGGTGGCATGTCGCCTTGGGGGGCGACAGAAAGGGCCTTGATCTGCTGCGAAACGAAACCCTGCTGGGCGATGATCGCCTGGCCGGCCGGGCTCTGGGCAAAATCGACCAGGGCCTTGGCCTGGGGCTTGGGGTTGGCCGGCAGGTAAAAGTACAGGCGCCGTGAGAGCGGGTAGTCCTCGCTGGCCACCCGTGCGCGCTCCGGCAGCATGGCCGGCGCGTCGCCTTCGGCCACCGCCAGCACCTTGGCCCCGTGTGCGGTGGCCAGGCTGCTGAAACCGATGGCCTGGCGGTCGGTACCCACGCGTGCCGCCAATTCGTCACTGGACTCGAAGCGCCTGGCCTTGGCCGAAAGCTCGCCATGCTGAGGTTCCAGCACCAGCGCCTTGAAGGTCTCGAAAGTGCCGGAACGGTCGTCACGGGCATACAGATGAATGGCCCCGCCAGGTATGCCCAGTTGTTCCCAGCGCTGGATCTGCCCAGAGAAAATGTACGCCAGTTGCCGGATGTTCAGTTGGGGTATTGGGTTGTCGGGGTGGACGATGACCGCGACGCCGTCGAGGCCGATCACCTGTTCGGTGCCGGCTGCGCGAAGGTCGCCCAGCGCCTGCAACTGGCGCACTTCACTGTCGTTGATCGGCCGCGAGGCGGCGGCCAGGTCCGCGTCGCCACGGCCCAGCGCGACAAAGCCGGTGCTCGAGCCGTGGGCGGCAATGTCGATGCGCAAGGGCTGGCCGTGCCCGTCGCGGGCGGTAATCACCCACTCGTTGGCGACCTTGCCCGGCTGTTGCTCGATGGCGGTGGCCTGCTGTGCGCGCAATTGCCCCTGTACCAGCGCGGGCAGCAAGGCCGCGCCGATGGTGTTGGAGCCTTGCACGCGCAGGTGCAGGGGCTCAGCCAGGGTCGCGAGTGGTAGCAGGGTGAGCAGCAAGACAAGCAGGCGGAGCATGCCGGGTGACCTGTGGCATAGAGTTGGCCGGCAGATTACGACAGTGGCGTGATGATAATGTGACGGGGCGTACGCCTCCAATAGTGCAGCGCCTGCCAGATCGTGTGCCGCGCGGGCGGTGCTCGATCTGGCAGGCGCTGCAACGCACAAGAGCGTTAATGCGCCCCGGCCGACTTGCTCAGGTCGCTCTCGGCCCATTCGGTATAAATGCAAGCGTCTGCCACTGCCCAACGCACCTTCACGCTGTCGCCCGGCTGCATCGGCATGCCCGCCGCCGACAGTGCCTTCACGGTCAGCTCGGTACCCCCTGCAGTCACCACATGGCAGGTCTGGCTTTCACCCAGGAACAGCACTTCGCCAACCTTGGCAGTGACCTCGTTCCAACCCGCCGGCAGCGGGTCACGCGTGGCCTGTTCGGCGGTCAGGGCCACGGCCTTTTCCGGGCGCACCATGATCAGTGCATCCTGCGAGGCGGCCAGCCCCGGGGTCAAGCGAATGGCCACTGGCTGGCCCTCGAAGCTGCCCGCGCCGTTGCTGCTGGCCTTGATCCGCAGGAAGTTGGAATTGCCCAGGAACGATGCGACAAAGGCATTCGGTGGGTTCTGGTACAGGTCGTAACCGGTGCCCAGGCCGACGATCTTGCCGTGGCTGAAAATGGCGATGCGCTGGGACAGGCGCATGGCTTCTTCCTGGTCGTGGGTGACGTAGACGATGGTGATGCCCAGGCGGCGGTGCAATTGGCGCAGTTCGTCCTGCAGGTCTTCACGCAGCTTCTTGTCCAGCGCGCCGAGCGGCTCGTCCATCAGCAGGATGCGCGGCTCGTACACCAGCGCCCGGGCGATCGCCACGCGCTGCTGCTGGCCGCCCGACATTTGCGAGGGTTTGCGGTGGGCGAACTGTTCCAGTTGCACCAGCTTGAGCATGGCGTCGACGCGTTTGGCGGTTTCGGCAGCACCGAGTTTGCGAATGGCCAGTGGGAAAGCGATGTTGTCACGCACATTCAGGTGCGGAAACAGCGAATACCGCTGGAACACCATGCCGATGTCACGCTTGTGCGGCGGCACGTTGACCAGCGACTGGCCGTCGACCAGGATCTCGCCGCTGCTCGGTGTTTCGAAGCCGGCCAGCATCGACAGGGTGGTGGACTTGCCCGAGCCGCTGGAACCGAGGAAGGTCAGGAACTCGCCGTCCTGGATCTCCAGGTCGAGGTTGTCCACGGCGGTGAAGTCGCCGTAGTGCTTGTTCAGGCCGCGCAGGCTGACGAGGGTTTTGCCGTGCGCGTTGTCTTTGATCACTGCACTCATTGTTGTTTTCTCCGCGCTCAGGCGTTTTCGGTGCGCCGGCGCAAGGCGGCGGCAATGAACATGACCAGCAACGACAGGCCGATCAGCAAGGTCGAAGCCACGGCGATGACCGGGCTCAGGTCCTGGCGCAAGGTGGTCCACATCTTCACTGGCAGGGTCTGCAGGTCGGGGCTGGCCATCATCACGCTCAGCACCACTTCATCCCAGGACACCAGGAAAGCGAACAGGCCACCGGCGATCATGCCGGGGCGGATGGCCGGGAAAGTGACCTTGAAAATGGCCTGCAGGCGTGAGGCACCGCAGATCACCGCAGCATCTTCGATCGACTGGTCGAACAGCTTCAGCGAGTTGATGATCGAGATGATGGTGAACGGCAGGGCGACGATCACGTGGCTGACCACGAAGGCGAACAGCGTGCCGGTGTAACCTAGCTTGAGGAACAGTGCGTATACCGCCACGGCAATGATCACCAGCGGCACGATCATCGGCATGGTAAACAGCCCGTACAGCAGCTCGCGGCCCGGGAAGCGGCCACGCACCAGGGCGAATGCGCTGGGCAGGCCCAGCAGCACGGCGGCGATGGTGGTCAGCACGGCCACCTTAAGGCTGGCCAGTGCGGCGTCCATCCACTCCGGGTTGGAGAAGAACTGGCCGTACCACTTGAAGGTCCAGCCCGGTGGCGGGAACACCAGCCACTGTGACGAGCCGAATGACAGCAACACGATGAACACCACCGGCAGCAGCAGGAAGGCCGCGATGACCCCGGTGGTCAGGTACAGGCCCGTACGCAGCGGGCGGCCCATGGCATTGGGAGACAGGAGCATGGCGGTTTACCTCGCGTTGCCAACCGGGGATTCCGGCTGCAGCTTCAGGTACAGGTAGAAGAGCACCAGAGTGATCGCCACCAGCAGTGCGGCAGCGGCGCTGGCCAGGCCCCAGTTGAGGAACGACTGCACCTGCTGGATGATGAATTCGGGCAGCATCATGTTCTGTGCGCCCCCCAGCAGCGCCGGGGTGACGTAGTAACCGAGCGACATCACGAACACCATCAGCGCCCCGGAGAACAGCCCCGAGCGGCACAGCGGCAGGAACACCTTCCAGAAGTTGGTCCACGGGCTGGCGCCACAGATCGAACCTGCCTGCAGCACCATCGGGTCGATGGCGTGCATGGTCGCCTGCAGTGGCAGCACGATGAACGGGATCATGATGTAGCTCATGCCGATTACCACGCCGGTGAGGTTGTGTACCATTTCCAGCGGGGCATCGATGATGCCCATGGCCATCAACGCCTTGTTGATCACGCCCGAGCTCTGCAGCAGCACCAGCCACGAGTAGGTGCGCGCCAGCAGGCTGGTCCACATCGACAGCAGCACGATGTTCAGCAGCCAACGGCCCCAGCCCTTGGGCACCAGGGTGATCGCCCAAGCCAGCGGGAAGCCCAGCAGCACGCTGATCAGGGTCACCACGCCGGCCACCGAAAAGGTGTTGAACAGCACACGTGCGTAGGCCGAGTTGGCAAACAGCTGCTCGTAATTACCCAGCCCCGGGGTGGGTTCCAGCACCCCGCGCAGCAGCAGGCCGACCAGCGGGGCGAAGAAGAACACGCCAAGGAACAGCAGGGCAGGCAGCAGATTGCGGCTGCCTTTCCAGCGCTGGCTCAGGCTTGCGCGGCGCGGGGCGGTGCCCGGGGCGCCGGCACCCGTGGGGGTGCCTTGCGCATTATGCAGGGCGTTGATGGCGACTTTCATTTGACCAACCACTCATTCCAGCGGGCCGCGATGGCTTGACCGTTCTTGGCCCAGTAAGCGAAGTCGAGTGTGACCTGGTCCTGGGCGTAGGCAGTTGGCAGGTTTGGCGCGAGGTCTTTGTCCAGTTTGGCCACGCTGTCGACGTTGACCGGCGCGTAGGCGGTCTTGTTGGCGAATTCGGCCTGGCCCTCGGCGCTGCTGGCGTTGGCCAGGAATTTCATGGCCGCTTCCTTGTTCTTGGCGCCTTTGGGGATGACCAGGAAGTCGGCCATGACCAGGTTCTGCTTCCAGCTCACGCCCACTGGTGCACCATCTTGCTGCAGGGCGTAGACACGGCCATTCCAGAACTGGCCGAGCGAGGCTTCACCCGAGGCCAGCAACTGCTGCGACTGGGCACCACCGCCCCACCAGACGATGTCTTTCTTGATGGTGTCGAGCTTCTTGAAGGCGCGGTCCAGGTCCAGCGGGTACAGTTTGTCGGGGGCTACGCCGTCGGCCAGCAGGGCCAGTTCAAGCACGCCGGGGCTAGGCCATTTGTACAGGGCTCGCTTGCCGGGGTAGGCCTTGGTGTCGAACAGCGCGGTCCAGTCCACCGGCTTGTTGGCCCCGAGCTTGCCTTCGTTGTAGCCGAGCACGAAGGAGAAGAAGAATGACCCGACGCCATGGTCAGAGACGAAGCGTGGGTCGATCTTGTCGCGCTTGATCTGGTTGAAGTCGAGGGGTTCAAGCAGGCCTTCGCTGGCAGCGCGCAGGGCAAAGTCCGCTTCGACGTCGACCACGTCCCATTGCACGTTGCCACTCTCGACCATGGCCTTGAGCTTGCCGTAGTCGGTGGGACCGTCCTGCACGACCTTGATGTTCGTGGCTTTGGTGAACGGTACGGCCCACGCTTCTTTCTGGGCGTCCTGGGTCGTACCGCCCCAGCTGACGAAGTTGAGGCTGTCGGCGGCCTGGGCGGCCTGACATGCCAGGGTCAGCAGGCTGGCGGACAGCACTGCGGTTACACGTTTGCTCAACAGCATGGTTACGCCCTCGTTGCTTTTTGTTATTCGAGGCGGGGCTTGTGGTGCGCCCGCCAACTGTGTTCGGGGAGCAGCTAAAACAAAGTGTCTGGTGGCCGTGGGTGAGTGTAGGTGCGGCCTGCAGATTCAAGGTCTACGGGATATCATATTATGGTATTCCAAACTTTTGGCAAGAGGTATGAGGCGACCGGCCATCACTCCGCCCTGTCAAAAGCACCAAGGGCCCTGTAGGAGCGGGTTTACCCGCGAATGCGT
>NZ_JAUHUI010000059.1:0-28496 GCF_030418155.1 Pseudomonas sp. 2,4-D | reverse complement strand
CGCCGGGCCGGCGAAAAGACCACTGGCGGATCAGCCTTTGGTCAGTGTGGCCACAGCGCGTTCGAAGCGGTCCAGGCCTTCGTCGATGTCGGCGTCCTCAACCACCAGGCTTGGCGCGAAGCGGACCACGTCCGGGCCGGCCTGCAGCACCATCACGCCTTCTTTCTCGGCAGCATTGAGCACGTCCTTGGCCTTGCCTTTCCAGGCCTCGGTCAGGACACAGCCCAGCAGCAAGCCGACGCCACGCACCTGGCTGAACAGGTTGTACTGCTGGCCGATCTGTTCCAGGCGGGTTTTGAAGCGCTCGTGCTTAGCCTTGATACCGGCCAGGGTTTCCGGGGTATTGACCACATCCAGCACCGCGCAGGCAACGGCGCAGCCCAGCGGGTTGCCGCCATAGGTGGTGCCGTGGGTGCCAACGGCCAGGTGCGTGGCCAGCTCGGTGGTGGTCAGCATGGCGCCAATCGGGAAACCGCCGCCCAGGCTCTTGGCACTGGTCAGAATGTCCGGGGTCACGCCGTAGTGCTGGTAGGCATACAGCGAGCCGGTACGGCCCACGCCAGTCTGCACTTCGTCGAAGATCAGCAGAGCGTTGTGCTCGTCACACAGCTTGCGCGCGCCTTCCAGGTAGGCCTTGTCGGCCGGCACCACGCCGCTCTCGCCCTGGATCGGCTCGATCACCACGGCGCAGGTCTTGTCGGAAATCTGTGCCTTCAACGCTTCCAGGTCGTTGTACGGCACATGGCTGATACCGGTGATCTTCGGGCCAAAGCCATCGGAGTACTTCGGCTGGCCGCCCACGCTGACGGTAAACAGGGTGCGACCGTGGAAGCTGTTCAGGGTGGCGATGATTTCGTGCTTTTGCGGACCGAAGCGGTCATGCGCCACACGACGGGCCAGCTTGAAAGCGGCCTCGTTGGCCTCGGCGCCAGAGTTGCAGAAGAACGCGCGGTCGGCAAAGGTGGCGTCCACCAGCTTGTGGGCCAGGCGCAGGGCCGGCTCGTTGGTGAACACGTTGGAAACGTGCCAGAGGGTGTTGGCCTGTTCGGTCAGGGCCTTGACCAGTGCCGGGTGGCAGTGGCCCAGGGCATTGACCGCGATGCCGCCGGCAAAGTCGATCAGCTCGCGACCCGACTGGTCCCAGACACGGGAACCCTCGCCTCGCACAGGAATGAAGGCCGCCGGAGAATAGTTGGGGACCATCACCTGGTCGAAATCGGCACGTTGCACCGGGGCTTGCTCAACGGACATCTGAGTCTCCTGAAGAGGAACGCTGGCCTGGAAGTGGCGAGCGATGGGGGGATTGTAAGGACTGATCCGCGCCTGTCCTTGCGGCCAAGCGACAACTTGTTACAGCGCAAAACCCAGTTTTGACAAGGCTTTCGGCAATGCGACAAACACTGTCGCAATCGCGCAGTGTACGGGAGAGAGGGGGGCTGGGTGAACGGGTGTTCACACAGGATTGTGAGGGGGACAGGATGTACGGGTGTTCACATAGGATTGTGAGGGGGCAGGATGTACGGCGATGTTGATGTGTTGACGGGGAGATCGAGCGCCGCGCGGGCGGCGCTCGATTTGCGCCCCAACATCAACCTCAAGGCATACACCCCGAACCCACCCGAAATCTCAGCCCTTTTCAGCCGGCGCCGAGCTCAATTCAAACGGGCTGCTGCTGCGACGCTGGTTCCGGTCTTCCCGCGGCGTTGCACCAAAGAAGTTACGGTAGGCACTGGAAAAATGCGGCCCCGACGAGAAACCACAAGACAGCCCGATCTGGATGATCGACTTGCTGGTCTGCATCAGCATCTGCCGTGCCTTGTTCAACCGCAACTCCAGGTAGTACTGGCTGGGCACGCGGTTCAGGTACTGCTTGAAGATACGCTCCAACTGCCGACGCGACACACACACATGCTGGGCAATTTCGTCGGTGGTCAGCGGCTCTTCGATGTTGGCTTCCATCAGCAAAACGGCCTGAGTCAGCTTGGGGTGACTCGAGCCCAGGCGGTTCTGCAGCGGAATACGCTGGCGCTCGCCACCCTCGCGGATGCGCTCTACCACCAGCTCTTCCGACACCGCCCCGGCCAACTCCGCCCCGTGATCCCGCGCCAGCACCGCCAGCAGCAAGTCGGTCACGGCCATACCGCCGCAGGCGGTCAGACGGTCGCGATCCCAATCGAACAGGTGGCTGGTGGCAATCACCTTGGGGAAGCGTTCGGCAAAGTCATCCTGCCAGCGCCAGTGCACGGCTGCCCGGTACCCATCGAGCAGGCCCAGCATGGCCAGCGGATACACCCCGGCCGACAGACCACCGATCAGGCAACCACTGCGCGCCAGTTGCTTGAGCGCCGCTGAAAAGGCAGCCCCCATCGCCGCAGGCGGCTCGTCGGCCAGCAGAAATAGCTTGTGGCAGCCCTCCAGGCGGCCGGTCCACGGCTCGCCAGGCAGCCGCCAGACGCCTTCCTGCGCAGGCTCGGCCTGCAGGAAGACCAACTCGTAGACCACATCCGGATGCACACGCTGCGCCACCAGCAACACTTCCTCGGCCAACGCCAGGGTCAAAGGCCTGGTGCTGGGCCAGATGAGAAAACCGATTCGCTGGGTGGTCATAGGGTGCGGTCCGAAACCTGAGGTCGTTCGAGTCTGTGCGCCGGGTCAGGCTGCGCTCGCCGCGCAGCATGCCCTATTCTGGTGCAAAAATGCAGCTTTTACTTCAGGCTGCCGGAGAGGAACTGCTTCAAGCGCTCCGACTGCGGGTTGGCCAGCACTTCACGTGGGCAGCCGGTTTCTTCCACCAGGCCTTTGTGCAGGAACACCAACTGGTTGGACACCTCGCGGGCAAAGCCCATTTCGTGGGTCACCACCACCATGGTCCGACCTTCCTGGGCCAGCGCCTGCATCACCTTCAGCACATCACCCACCAGCTCAGGGTCAAGCGCCGAGGTCGGCTCGTCGAACAGCATGACCTCCGGCTCCATGGCCAGCGCCCGGGCAATTGCCACACGTTGTTGCTCCCCCCCCGACATATGCCCGGGGAAGGCATCCTTGCGATGAGCAACCCCCACCTTGGCCAGGTAGTGCTCGGCCTTTTCCAGGGCTTCCTTCTTGTTCACGCCCAGCACGTGCACTGGCGCTTCGATGATGTTCTCAAGCGCAGTCATGTGCGACCACAGGTTGAAGTGCTGAAACACCATCGACAGGCGCGAGCGCATGCGTTGCAATTGACGCGGGTCGGCGGCCTTCAACGCGCCATCCTTGCCGGGGACCAGCTTCAGTTCTTCGTTGTTGAGCAGGATCTTGCCGGCGTGCGGCTGCTCCAGCAGGTTGATGCAGCGCAGGAAGGTCGACTTGCCCGAACCGCTGGAGCCGATGATGCTGATGACGTCGCCGGCCTTGGCCGCCAGCGACACGCCCTTGAGCACTTCGTGGCTGCCGTAGCGCTTGTGCAGGTCTTGGACTTCGAGTTTGTACATGCTGTCGATTCTCACAAAGCGGTCAGTGCTTGCGCGGCGCCAGGTAGCCGAGCCAGCGGCGTTCGGCCATCTTGAACAGGCGCACCAGGATGAAGGTCAGGCACAGGTAGAACACGCCCGCCGTGATATAGGCCTCGAAAGGCAGGTAGTACTGGGCATTGACCGTGCGCGCAGCACCGGTGATGTCGATCAGGGTGACGATCGACGCCAGGCTGGTGGTCTGCAGCATCATGATCACTTCATTGCTGTACTGCGGCAGTGCCCGACGCAATGCCGAAGGCAGCAGGATGCGGCGGTACATTTTCATGCGCGACATCCCCATGGCCTTGGCGGCCTCGATCTCGCCATGCGGCGTCGCCTTGAGGCTGCCGGCAATGATTTCGGCGGTATAGGCACTGGTATTGATGCCGAACGCCAGGCAGGCGCAGAAGGTGGCGCTGGACAGCAGCGGCCAGAAGATACTCTCGCGCACCGCCTCGAACTGGGCCAGGCCGTAGTAGATCAGGAACAGCTGCACCAGCATCGGTGTGCCACGGATGACGTAGGTGTACAGCCATGCAGCAAGGTTGATCACCGGCTGCCTGGATACCCGCATCAGGCCCAGCGGAATGGCTGCCAACAGGCCGAAGAAAAGCGAAATCGCCAGCAGCTTCAGGGTGGTCAGCAAACCGCCGAAGTACATCGGCAGCGCTTCCCAGACGACGTTGTAGTCGAAGATCATAGTTCAGCCACCTTGACGCCCACCGAGTAGCGGCGCTCCAGATACTTCAGGGCCAGCAGCGAAACACTGGTCAGCACCAGGTACAGCGCCGCCACTGCCAGGAAGAAGGTGAAGGGTTCGCGGGTGGCGTCAGCCGCCTGCTTGGCCTTGAACATCATGTCCTGCAGGCCGACGACCGAAATCAGCGCAGTAGCCTTGGTCAGCACCAGCCAGTTGTTGGTGAAGCCCGGAATGGCCAGGCGAATCATTTGCGGTACCTGGATGCGGAAGAACACTTGGCGGGGGCTCATGCCATACGCCACGCCCGCCTCGGCCTGGCCTTTGGGAATGCCCAGGAAGGCCCCGCGGAAGGTTTCCGAGAGGTAGGCGCCAAAGATGAAGCCCAGGGTACCGATACCTGCAATCAGCGGGTTCAGATCGATATAGTCTTCGTAGCCGAGCAGCGGCGCCACCCGGTTGATGATGTCTTGCCCGCCGTAGAAGATCAGCAGGATCAGGACCAGGTCCGGAATACCACGGATCACCGTGGAATACAGATCGCCCAGCCAGGCCAACCAGCGCACTGGCGACAAACGCAGCGCCACACCGATCAGGCCGAGCACGATGGCCAGGGCCATCGACGACAGGGCGAGCTGTAGCGTCAGCCACGCCCCGTCGAGGATGACTGCCCCGTAGCCTTTCAACATGATGAGGTCCTCGACCTAGAGAATGAAAAATGGTGCAAACCTCAGAGCCTCTGCTGTTTGCACCATTGCACAGGTGAAACCCGACGTCTTACTTCGAGTCTGGACCGTAGATGTCGAAATTGAAGTACTTGCTTTCGATTTCTTTGTACTTGCCGTTGGCACGGATGGCGTCGATCGCCGCGTTGATGCGGTCGACATTGGCCTTGTCACCCTTGCGTACGGCAATACCGATACCGTCACCGAAGTACTTGGCGTCGGTGAAGGCCGGGCCTACGAACGCGAAGCCCTTGCCGGCGTCAGTCTTGAGGAAGCCGTCTTCCAGCAGGGTGGCATCAGCCACGGTGCCGTCGAGGCGGCCAGCTGCGACGTCCAGGTAGATTTCGTTCTGGGTGCCGTAAGGCACCACGGTGGCACCTTTGGCACCCAGCACTTCCTTGGCGAAGCGGTCGTGAATGGAGCCGCGCTGCACGCCGATCTTCTTGCCTTTCAGTTCGTCCAGGCTGTCGCTGACGGTGGTGCCGTCCTTCATGACCAGGCGCGCCGGAGTCAGGTAGTAGCGCTTGGTGAAGTCGACCGACTTCTTGCGGTCATCGGTGATCGACATGGACGACAGGATGGCGTCGATCTTGCGCACTTTCAGCGCCGGGATCAGGCCGTCGAACTCCTGCTCGACCCAGGTACACTTGGTTTTCATCTCTTCGCACAGCGCGTTGCCGATATCGTAGTCAAAGCCGGCAATGCTGCCGTCAGGTTGCTTGAAGGCGAAGGGTGGGTAGGCAGCTTCGATGCCGATTTTCAGCGGTTTTTCAGCAGCCTGCGACACCAGGGAAAACACAGACAGCGCCAGGGCGCCAAGCAGTGCGAGCTTCTTCATCAGGTAACTCCATCGGTACGGGGCAATACAAGGCAGGTAACGGCTGCCCGATATGCGAATGAGTACAACGCGAGCCGCGCAGGGTTCGACCAAGGCCGCATACCACGAGCGAGTGAGTGGCATTTTAACGACAGCCCGGTAGTCGATATTTCTTCAAAGCGACAACTACTTATAGAAGCGCCTGAAACCGCCGCGGGCGATGTTGACAGCCAATGCAGAATATGCAATGGCGCAAGAAATAGAACCTATAGACCTAGCAATTCCTGGGCCTATTATTGGCAAAGCCTTGTACGACGGCAAGTGCAGCGTGCTTTGATGCACAAAATGCTGACTCCTATGCACCGAAACGGGCCGGAATTGTTTCCTGGCGCCCCGAACCTGTGCAGGACCGGTGACAGAACGGTAACCGATGATTGTCGGGTAACAATGCAAGAGCGGGCTTGCCCGCGAATGCGTGAGGTCAGGGGACAGCTTAGCCTGAACTGGCGCATTCGCGGGCAAGCCCGCTCCTACAGGGGGTATTGCCGGGAAGGGGTTAGGCCGAAGCCAGGTTCATCGCCTTGTGGGTATCGATCAGGTGCTGCACCACACCTGGGTCGGCCAAGGTCGAGATATCGCCCAGGGCGTCGTACTCACCGGTGGCGATCTTGCGCAGGATGCGGCGCATGATCTTGCCCGAGCGGGTCTTCGGCAGCCCCGGCGCCCACTGGATCACATCCGGCGAAGCAATCGGGCCGATCTCCTTGCGCACCCAGTTCTTCAGCTCCAGGCGCAATTGCTCGCTGGCCTCGATGCCGGCATTGAGGGTGACATACACATAAATGCCCTGCCCTTTGATGTCATGCGGCACGCCAACCACTGCAGCCTCGGCAACCTTCGAGTGCGCGACCATGGCGCTTTCAATCTCGGCAGTGCCCATGCGGTGGCCGGACACGTTGAGCACGTCATCCACACGGCCGGTGATCCAGTAGTAACCGTCCTCGTCGCGGCGCGCACCGTCGCCGGTGAAGTACATGCCACGGAAGGTCTTGAAGTAGGTGTCGACGAAGCGGTCATGGTCGCCGTACAGCGAACGCGACTGGCCCGGCCAGGAGTCGAGGATTACCAGGTTGCCTTCGGCAGCACCGTCGATCAGGTTGCCCAGGTTATCGACCAGTGCAGGCACCACACCGAAGAACGGGCGGGTTGCCGAACCCGGCTTGAGGCCGGTGGCACCAGGCAGCGGGCTGATCAGGATGCCGCCGGTCTCGGTCTGCCACCAGGTGTCGACGATCGGGCAACGCTCCTTGCCGACGGTTTTGTAGTACCAGTTCCAGGCTTCAGGGTTGATCGGCTCACCCACCGACCCCAGCAGGCGCAGGCTGGAACCGTCGGCGCCTTCAACAGCTGCCTGCCCTTCGGCCATCATGGCGCGAATGGCAGTTGGCGCTGTGTAGAGGATGTTGACCTTGTGCTTGTCGACGATCTTCGATACGCGGGTAATGTCCGGGTAGTTCGGCACACCTTCAAACAGCAAGGTGGTGGCGCCGTTGGCCAGCGGGCCGTAGACGATATAGCTGTGGCCTGTGACCCAACCGACGTCGGCGGTGCACCAGTACACCTCGCCCGGACGGTAATCGAACACGCGTTCATGGGTCAGCGCGGCGTAAACCAGGTAACCGCCTGTGGTGTGCAGCACGCCCTTCGGCTTGCCGGTGGAGCCGGAGGTATAAAGGATGAACAGCGCCTCTTCAGCGCCCATTTCTTTGGGTGCACAGTGGCTGGAGGCCACTTTCATCAGGTCTTCGTACCAGATGTCGCGGTGCTGGTGCCAGGCAATGTCGCCACCGGTGCGCTTGCACACGATGATTTTCTGCACGCTGCTGGTTTCAGGGTTGGTCAGCGCCAGGTCGACGTTGGCCTTGAGCGGGGTACGGCGGCCACCACGTACGCCTTCGTCGGCAGTGATCACCACCTTGGACTTGCAGTCGATGATACGGCCAGCCAGCGCCTCGGGCGAGAAGCCACCGAACACCACCGAGTGAATCGCACCAATGCGTGCACAGGCCAGCATGGCGACCACAGCTTCGGGGATCATCGGCATATAGATGGTGACCACGTCACCGCGGTGCACATCCTGGCCACGCAGGGCGTTGGCGAACTTGCAGACCTGCTCGTGCAACTCGCGGTAAGTGATGTTGCGGTGCTCGGAAGGGTCGTCACCTTCCCAGATGATGGCCAACTGGTCACCGCGCTCTTCAAGGTGGCGGTCCAGGCAGTTGGAGGAAACGTTCAGAGTGCCGTCGGCGAACCATTTGATATCGACATGGTGGTCGTCGAAGGAGGTCTGTTTGACCTTGGTGAACGGCTTGATCCAGTCGATACGCTGGGCCTGCTCGCGCCAGAAGCCGTCCGGGTTGATCACCGATTGCTGGTACATGGCCTTGTAGGTGGCCTCGTCGGTCAGGGTAGTGGCCGCAACCTCGGGACGAACGGGATACAGTGGAGCCGCACTCATCTGTGTTACCTCGGTGTAATAGTTGTTTTTGTATGGAACCGTTTGTAACTGTACCAGAGCGACAAAAGCCATTCGACGTTGGTAGTAATTTGGTACACCCGTTCCGGCAAAACGCTCTGGCGCGGGCATTACAGCCTTGCCGACGAAAAAATGAGGGGTTTGCCACAGGATTGTTACAGATTCTGTCAAAACACTTTATCAAAACACCCACTGTTTCAGCATCGGCCACCGCCATAAAATTCACCTCGCCAGCAACGGCAAGGCGATTAACAACTGGTAACAGCCCCCACGAAGGCAAGCGTTAATCCCCCTCTAATCCCGATAGTTAAAACTCGCTGTACTCGCGGCGCCATAAGCGCCGCGTGCCCCCTCACGACCTTAGACAGGTAAATAGAAAATGAAAGCTTTACTGGTATTGGTACTTGGCAGTCTTTGCGGCGCGGCGATGGCCGGCGAAGCCAAAGATGCCGAGCAGATTCCGGTTGAACAGTACAGTTACTCGCAGCACCTGGACATTGCTCGCGTCATTTCCATGAGCGAAGTGCCTAATGTGTGCGAAGTCGTGCCCGCCCGCATGACCTACGAGGACTCCAAGGGCCAAACGCACATTCTCGAATACCGCGTGATGGGGAACGGCTGCTCTAACGGCTGATACCTTGTGAATTGGGGGCCCTGCGGGCCCCTTCGCGGGTGAACCCGCTCCTACGGGTACCACGCAAACCATGAATGTGGCGCGGTACCAGCGGGTTCACCCGCGAAGCATTCACCACCTGATTAACAGGCTATTAACTTACAGCCATTTAATCAGTCGACTTGCCCAACGAATAATCCCTCAACTTGTTGGCAATCGTGGTATGCGAAACACCCAGTCTTTTGCCCAAGGCCCGACTACTGGGAAACTCCCCCATCAAACTTTCCAGCACCGCCTTTTCAAAGCGCCCTACTATCTGCGAAAGATCCCCTTCCAGCGAAAACTCGCCCAACGGTTGCCGCACGCCATAATCCGGCAAACGAATATGCTCGCTTTTAACTACGCCGCCGTCACATAACGAAACCGCCTGGAACAAAACGTTTTCCAACTGCCTTACATTACCTGGCCAGTGATACTGCCCAAGTTTGTCCATTGCCGCCGGTGCCAGGCGCGGCATGGCGCAGCCAATCTGCCGACTGGCCTGATCGAGAAAATGCTGCACCAACCCCTCCAGACCATCCATGCATTCGCGCAAAGGCGGAATGTGCAGCGACAGTACATTGAGCCGGTGATACAGGTCCTGGCGAAACTCGCCACGGGCACACAACTCGGACAAATCAACCTGGGTTGCACAAATCACCCGCACATCCAGGTAGACCTCTTCATCGCTACCTACCCGACGAAAGCAGCCGTCCTGCAGAAAGCGCAGCAGCTTCACCTGCAAGCGCGGGCTCATCTCCCCTACCCCGTCAAGGAACAGCGTGCCGCCTGCAGTCAACTCCAGCAGCCCCAGCTTGCCTTCGGCCCGTGCCCCTTCGAATGCCCCAGGGCCGTAACCGAACAGCTCGGTCTCGGCCATCGACTCGGGCAACCCGGCGCAGTTGAGCGCCATCAGCGGCGACTGTCCACGGGGGCTGGCCAGGTGGCAGGCACGCGCCAGCAACTCCTTGCCGGTACCGGTTTCGCCCTCGATCAACAACGGTGCATCCAGCGGCGCCATGCGCCGCGCTTCACGCACCACGGCAGCCATCACCCGCGAGCTCTGGAAGATGCTGTCGAAGCCACGCAGCTCTTGCTTGCGCACATTGTAGATACGCTCGCCGATCCGGTCGGCGCGGTGCAGGGTAAGCACCGCGCCGGCCAGCGCCTCGCTGTCATCGTGCTCGGACTGCAGCGGTGCGATATCGGCCAGGAACACATCGCCTTTGACTTTGATGCGCAAGCCGTTGATGCGCGACTTGTTGGCCCGCACCAGCTCTGGTAGATCGAAGTCTTCCACGTAGCGCGCCAGCGGCATGCCCGGCACCTCATCAACCCGCACGCCAAGCAACTGCGCGGCTGCACGGTTGGCGGCAACGATGCTGCCGCCCATGTCGATCGACAACACCGGAAAATCCAGCGCCCCCAGCAACGCATTCAGCTCCATGTGCCGGCGTTCGCTGGGCATCAGGCCCACACGCTTTACGCCGAATACCCCGGCGATCGCCTCGAACTTCGGCCGCAGGGCCTGAAATTGCAGGTTGATCAGGTTCGGGCAGTGCAGGTAGATGGCGTTGCCATGATCACCGCCGACCTCACCGCGCAGCACGTTGATGCCGTACTCCACCAGCAGGTTGAGGATGTCGCGCAGGATGCCAATGCGGTTCTGGCAATGGACTTTGATACGCATGAGGGCTCTCGAAGCGCTGATGTTTTTCAACACCGCGCAGAAAAGTCGTAAAGATAAGCTGACAAAAACTGCGTTTACGCCAGCCAGATGCCTCGAATTTTCCGACACTTGCCGCGTTTTGTAAAATTATCGTTACGAAAAGCCGCATTGGCCCCCTCCGCGGCCGAGCCCCGCCCCCGTGCAAAACCGCTGGCGAAGGGATATTCCTTTAGGCATGTCCTGTACATAACAAGAAAAGCCCTCACCAGGAGAGCCTCATGAAACAGACGCAATACGTGGCACGCGAGCCCGATGCGCATGGTTTTATCGATTACCCGCAGCAAGAGCATGCGGTTTGGAACACCTTGATCACCCGCCAGCTGAAAGTGATCGAAGGCCGTGCGTGCCAAGAGTACCTGGACGGCATCGACCAGCTGAAATTGCCGCATGACCGCATTCCGCAACTGGGCGAGATCAACAAGGTGCTGGGTGCCACCACCGGCTGGCAGGTTGCCCGGGTTCCGGCGCTGATCCCCTTCCAGACCTTCTTCGAATTGCTGGCCAGCAAGCGCTTTCCGGTTGCCACCTTCATCCGCACCCCGGAAGAGCTGGACTACCTGCAAGAGCCGGATATCTTCCACGAAATCTTCGGCCACTGCCCGCTGCTGACCAATCCCTGGTTCGCCGAGTTCACTCACACCTACGGCAAGCTCGGCCTCGCCGCGACCAAGGAACAACGCGTGTACCTGGCGCGCCTGTACTGGATGACCATCGAGTTTGGCCTGATGGAAACCGCGCAAGGCCGCAAAATCTATGGCGGCGGCATCCTCTCGTCACCGAAAGAGACCGTCTACAGTCTGTCTGACGAGCCCGAGCACCAGGCCTTCGACCCGATCGAGGCCATGCGTACGCCCTACCGCATCGACATTCTGCAACCGGTGTATTTCGTGCTGCCGAACATGAAGCGCCTGTTCGACCTGGCCCACGAGGACATCATGGGTATGGTCCACAAAGCCATGCAGCTGGGTCTGCACGCACCGAAGTTTCCACCCAAGGTCGCTGCCTGAGCGATCTTGCCGATAACAACTCGAACCGGAAAACACCTCATGAATGCCTTGAACCAAGCCCATTGCGAAGCCTGCCGCGCCGATGCACCGAAGGTCACCGACGAAGAGCTGGCCGAGCTGATCCGCGAAATCCCGGACTGGAACATCGAAGTACGTGACGGCCACATGGAGCTGGAGCGCGTGTTCCTGTTCAAGAACTTCAAGCACGCCCTTGCGTTCACCAATGCCGTGGGCGAAATCGCCGAAGCCGAAGGCCACCACCCAGGGCTGCTGACTGAATGGGGCAAGGTCACCGTGACCTGGTGGAGCCACTCGATCAAAGGCCTGCACCGCAACGACTTCATCATGTGCGCACGCACTGACAAAGTGGCGGAAACGGCTGAAGGCCGGAAGTAAACACCAGAAAGAAGGGGCCAGAGGCCCCTTTTTTCATGGGGCATATGTGCGCTGTTCGCCCGCAAAACCGACAAACGACCGGGAAAAAAACCAAACTGTCATCCAGACTTGTGTATCCTGCCCCAGCTTTTTGAAGCTACAAACGCGCCTGGCGCAGACTTTTCACTCACACTTGCGAGGAACGACGAGATGCATGAAATCCCGAATCTTCCCTTCCCAAGCCTGAACCCAGAAGAGCCATCCGTGACCGTTCACGCCGAACCGGCAGCTGCCGCCGAGCAGGATGGTGACGATCAATCCAGCGCTGACCAGGAATAACTGCGCATCCCCGATTGTGTGAAAACGGCTGACCTGCGGGCTACCCCCGTCATCACGTTTTCACACCGTCTAAAATCAACGTTGTAACAACCCACTACCACCTGCCCCGCCCCTCCCCCACACAGACTCGTGCCTCCAACCGCAAAGAGGCAGAGCCATGTCATCCATCACTGACGCCGCCGACCTACTCGCCCGGATAGACACGCTGGACGCCGAGAGCGTGCGCCTGCACAGCGACCTGTCCGGTCCAATGGACCTGGCCACATCGCTGCGCGAACATTTCAACCAGGCCCTGGGCTTCACGGACCTGTTCCCCGTCGACCTGAGCGATCATGACCTGCGCCAACAACTGACCGCAGCTTTCGCCAGTGAACCGGCGCGTGAGCACTTCAACCGCACCCTGCGACGCCCCGCCGGCAGCCAAGTAGAGGCGAACCTGGTGGCGACCTTGCAGGCAAAACTGGCCCATATCGTGATCACGGCAACCGATGCCTCACTGATCGCCGGGTTGAACGAAGGCCTGCCCTACCCATGGCCCTATGCCAGTTGCAGCCTTGCCCAGGCACTCTGGGCTCGCCGGGTATGCCTGACCCAGCGTGACTGCTTCGTAGCGGCCGCCTTGCTGCTGTACCCCAGTTTGCCAACTACCCCCCAGCCCCCTCGATCGGCCTCCCGTCCACTGGTGCTGGACAACTACCTGGACCTGCCCACACTGGCCAGACACCTGCTGAAGCCTCCAGCCGGTGTTCACCTTGCCGTACACCTGTTCAACGCCCTCGGTGCGACAGTCTATGCACAAGGCAGGCGTTACCGCCCGCCCACTGCCCGCGAACGGGAGGCAGGCATAACCCCTGATCAAAATGGAAAGGCGTTTCTCCCAGGCCCGGCCTTGAATGCGCCAGCGGCGCAAGCGCTCGACGCCCTGCTGCATTCGTCCATGTTCAGCCGATGGGCCGGCGAACTGGCCGCCTCGGCAGAATGGGATGCCAGCTCCGATCACTTGGCCTTGGCCGAACAAACCTTGATCGACGTGTTGTACCCACCCGATGACCGCCAGCCGGGGCTGATCATGGCTTTCGATCTGTTCAGCCCGGACAATGCCACGCTCCCCGTTGAGGAAATCCGCCTTGACCTGATCAACAGTGTGCAAATCCGTCTCGCCTGCACCCCGGCGATTGCGCAACTGGCCGGTGAGCTGCTGATGCGCCGCTTCGCGCCCGAACTACTGCTCAGTGGCTACCCGGCCGATTTCAGCTTCGAGCCCGACCTGCGCTGGGCCAGCGTCCGTCAGGGAGCCCTGATACTCAGCGCCCGCCAGCAACCGATGACCTTCGACAACGCAGAAGAGGTCATGCGCCAGGCCCTGCAAGAGAATGACCCCGTTCCCGAAGAAGCACTGCGCCAGACGCTGGCGGTGTGGGCCCCCTTGCGCGGATCATTCGAACTCCCCCCGCCCTGGTCGCACCAGCAATGGCAATTGGCGTTGCATCGCTACCTGGCGGTCAGGGACGTTGAAAGCCTCAATGATCTCCCGGACCGCTTCGAGGAGGCGCGTCGTCAGTTGCTCCAGAGCCGGATAGCGCCAGAGTCGCGCAATGCGGATGGCCAGGTGCACCTGCTGATGTACCTTGACCATGGCGCAGGCTACCGAGGCAATCCCCGCTTGCCGGACGTGACCGCCTGGTATGAAGTGGCCTTCGGCGCTTGGGAACAGCGTGCCATCAACGTCTATCAAGCTATCCTGCACCGCTGCTTGAGCCACCTGCCGGAAGATATCAAGGACCGCCTGCGTGATGGCCACTGGACCGCCTATGCCGTGACCTGGCCGATCTACGTGGGCCCTGATAACCGACCTGAGTACGGCTCCAGCCCCAGAGCGGACTGGCACATGCAGACGGCCACCCAGGGTTTCGTCGTACATGCCCCCGGCACAGAGGGCGATTGGCTTTACGAGCTGTTCCCCGAACGGCTGCACTGGCAAGCCCACTTCGTTACCCACACAGCGCCGACGCGCCTGGCCGAGCAATTGACGCTGCTCTACAGCGAATACAACCAATCACGACTGCCGTGGATCGCTGCTGACTTTCCTGCCTTGCGACCCGTGCTCATCGCCCCCACGCAAGATCGCCTCGACTCACTGGCCAGGCATTACGCCAGCGTTATCGCCTTGGGCAATCGGGATGCTTTGCATGCACTGGGCAAAGGCGCTACCCCGCATGAACAATTCCTGGCCAGGCGCCAGTCCGTGAGCACTGGGCGCTACTTGCAACGGTTGTTTTCCAACCTGATACCGGGCTTGAGTTGCCTGAACCCAGAGGATGGCAGCGATGCCCTGGCTTGCGTCCTGGACATCGCCGCGCTGAAAGGCGCGGCAGTCACGCTCGGTGGACGGGCCTTCAAACCATTGGCCAAGCTTCCCGGCGTGCTGGGCCAAAGCGCCAACACCGCACGCCTGAACGCCGCGCGTGCCGCCCGACGCTGGAGCAGCATCCCCATCACGCCCGACTTCAGCGAGCGCATTACCCCGCCCAAGCGCTGGCGCAGCGCGCCCGAACTGACGATGGTCGCCCCCGAATCCCGGGAACTCATGACGCAGCGAAGGGTACTCCCGGGCCAGACGCCCGATGCCGTACTACTTGACCAGATACCCGGCAGCCATGGTCCGGTGCCACGCGAGCTGCCCGAGACAGCCACACTGATCCCCCGCGACAATGCCACGGTCGATGCAATCATTCATGGCGCCGCCTATCGCCTTCAAACACCGAACACCTCGGGGCTGCTACGTCGGGTTGCGCATGAGCCGCTACTCGGCCAGCCGCCCACCATGGTGCCGCCGCCTTACCCCGGCGGCGAAGCGCGAATGGCCCTGAGCTTCTCGCCTTTGCCCAATGACGCCGGCACACCCGCATTCGGACAACAGGTCAGTCACGCCTTCCAAACCGTGCGAATCGAGCCGGTACCGATTCGTTACCGCCCCCAGCACACGCGCTTCGACATCTGGGCGCAGGTCATGGTGCGCGAGGGCAAGGTCGTCGTACACGCCCCTAATAACCCCAAGCGATTGAAGCCCTTGCCCGCCGAAGAAAACCAGTTACGCCTTGGCGTCATCTCGCCTCCCGTGTACCACAGGCGCATCGTGGTCGACCCATCGCCTGAACTACGCTTTGGCTTGCCTGCGGACATGCCGATCGAGCAAGTCAGGCAGATTACCGACTACTGCCCTCCCGTGCGCCTGGGCGGGCTGGCGCGGACCATCCCCGACCGCCGCACCCTGCGCGGCGCATTGATCGACTGGCGCGGTGAGCAGTGGTTGATCGTCGAGGCCGATCTGGGGGTATTCTATGGCGCCCCCCATCAGCCCTGGGCGTGGCAGACAAGGCTGCTGGATGCCCCGGCCCTGCCAGCTTCGCTGCCACATCCGCCCAGAGGGCTGCGTCGCAAGTTCGAGAGAATCACCGACCACGAGGCCATCGAACGGTACCTGGAAATCAGCGAAACCTACCGCATCGTCGCCGAGCGTCCCAACCTGCAGCGCGATATCGATAACGTGGCCAGATTGCTGCGCGACTGGATAGAACAAGGGCGAACATGGCAGCCCCGCCGCCCCTCGCCCTACCTGCAGTTCATCGAAGCCATGGAGTCGCGCCTGCTCCCGGCATACGCGCGCAACATTCTCACGCAGAGCACGGCCCAGGACGCTTTGGCGGGCCCCGCCAGTCGCGGCATTGCAGCGTTGAACCGGGAGATAATCCCGATCTGGAGGCAGTTCCACAGCACCAGCGCCGCAGACCGCCAACACATCCTTGGCGTACTGGACGATCTGCTACCTGCGCGCGGCGCCACTACCCCTTACACACCGGCAGCAGGTGCACAGTCGCTCGACGACAACGCGATGGCTGCCTTGCGTCAGCACCTCTACCCAGTCAACCTGGCCTTTGCCAGCGTCACGCTGAAGGACCATAGCCGCGTGGTGTTCTTCGCCCTGTCAGGCAGCCCTGGCCGCCGCGCATTGGATATCACCCCGACGCCCCGCCTCACACCGGCAGTGGAATATGTCGATGCACGTCAGGTTAACCAGTCTTTCCCGCCAGACCCGCGGTTTACCGAGCTGCCAATCCTGCGGCGCGCAGATTTCCTGTGGACGCGCGTCCATAAGCGACATCTCGATGCCGAACGACACATCGCCAGCGCGCTGAACCGCAGACTGCTTCACCGCCACACCGAGGTCGAGCGTATCGATGTCTTCACAATGCTCGACTCCTGTCGCTCCTGTGGCGGCTTCGTCCTGCCGCGCTTGCGGCTGGATTACCCGCAAGCCGAGTTCAGTGTGACCTGGATGCTCGATTACACCAACTGACTACAGGCTGACAGCTTCGCCCGCAAATACCCTTGCTGTGGTTAAGATGGCGGCACACACCGCCATCCTTACCGCAGCAACGGATCCCCAATGCCAGCACGCAGTCCCACGTCCCTTGCCGTCACTGGGCAAGTCGTCTCCATCGTCCTGTTCACCTTCATCGGCTACCTGAACATCGGCATCCCCCTGGCCGTTTTGCCCGGCTACGTGCACAACGACCTGGGTTTCAGTGCCGTGGTCGCCGGCCTGGCTATCAGCGTGCAGTACCTCGCGACGTTGCTCAGCCGCCCTGGCGCCAGCCGTATCATCGACAACCACGGCAGCAAGAAGGCGGTCATGTACGGCCTGGCCGGTTGCGGGCTTAGCGGGGTATTCATGCTGGCCTGCGCCTTCCTCACTCACCTGCCCTGGCTGAGCCTGGCTTGCCTGCTGGTCGGCCGCCTGGTGCTGGGTAGCGCAGAAAGCCTGGTGGGCTCGGGTGCGATCGGCTGGGGCATTGGCCGGGTGGGTGCTGCAAACACGGCCAAGGTCATCTCCTGGAACGGCATCGCCAGCTATGGTGCGCTGGCCATCGGCGCCCCACTGGGCGTACTGATGGTCAAGGGTCTCGGGCTGTGGAGCATGGGTGTGGGCATCATCCTGCTGTGCGTACTCGGTTTGCTGCTGGCCTGGCCCAAGCAAGCCGCACCCATCGTCATTGGTGTACGCCTGCCGTTCCTGCGGGTGCTGGGCAAGGTATTCCCGCATGGCTCGGGGCTTGCCCTGGGTTCGATCGGCTTTGGCACCATCGCCACCTTCATCACCCTTTACTATGCAAGCCGAGGGTGGGCCAATGCGGCGCTGACCCTTAGCCTGTTCGGCGCCAGTTTCATCAGTGCACGGCTGCTCTTTGGCAACCTGATCAATCGCATCGGGGGATTCAGGGTGGCGATCGCCTGCCTGTCGGTGGAAACGCTCGGGCTGTTGATGCTGTGGCTGGCACCCAACGCCGAACTGGCCTTGGCGGGGGCTGCATTGAGCGGTTTTGGTTTCTCGCTGGTGTTTCCGGCATTGGGTGTGGAGGCAGTAAACCAAGTGTCGGCAGCTAACCGCGGGGCGGCGGTGGGGGCGTATTCGCTGTTCATTGACCTGTCACTGGGGGTCACTGGGCCCTTGGTCGGTGCGGTGGCGGCGGGCTTCGGCTTTGCTTCGATGTTTCTGTTCGCGGCGGCTGCGGCAGCGTGTGGGTTGGTATTGAGCCTCTATTTGTACCGCCAGGGGCGTCGGGACAGGGACCGTACAACAGAAGCCTGAAAGCCGGTGCCGGCCTCTTCGCGGGTAACCCTGGGCCTGCAGGGTTGACGCGCCAGCCTGGCTTGCACGCTCCCCCGTAGGAGCGGGTTTACCCGCGAAGGGCTGCAAAGCAGCCCCCAAAGGCCCTGAACCTTAGCGCTGAGCGTACTGCAACACCACCTCAAGCGGGTGACGCATCTTCCGCTCGGTCATGCGCTTGACCTGGCTACGGCACGAGTAACCGGTCGCCAGCGGCTCCCCTTCCTTGTCCAGCTTGGTCGCCCAGCTCTGCTCGAATATGGTCCGCGAGGTTTCCTGGTTGCGGGCTTCATGCCCATAGGTACCGGACATACCGCAGCAACCCGTGGCCTCGGTCACCAGCTTCAGCCCCAGACGGGCGAACACCTGCTCCCACTGCCGGGTGCTGGCCGGCACGTTGGTCTTCTCGGTGCAGTGCGCCATCAGGCGGAAGCTGCCCGGTGCGGTAGGCGCCTGCTCGGGCAGCACATCCATCAACCATTCCTGCGGCAGCAGCACCTGCGGGCAACCCTCCAGGCCTGGCACCTTCTGGTACTCCTGGCGATACACAAGCGTCATCGCTGGGTCCAACCCCACCAGCGGCACACCGCAATCGGCCAGGGCCCTGAGCTGCGTGGCGTTGCGGATCGCTGCCTTGGCAAATGCGCCAAGGAAACCCTGTACGTGCAACGGCTTGCCGTTGGCGCTGTACGGCGCCAGGAATACCCGGTGGCCCAGGCGGTGGGCAAGGTCGATGAAGGCCGACAGCAGCGGCGTTTCGAAGTAGCGGGTGAAGGCGTCCTGCACCAGCACGATGCTGCGCTCGCGCTGGGCCGGGGTCAGCTCGCGCAGGGCCGGCACCGTGGCCACGCCGACGCGGCAACGGGTCAGGGTAGCCTGGAAGTTGAAGCGGCTGATCAGCGGGCTGTCGACCATGCCCACCTTGTCGGCCAGCAGCTGGCTCACCCACTTCGAGCCCATCACCGCGTTGTACAGCCCCGGCGCGTGCGCCAGGTAGGGAATGGTGAACTCGAGCGAGCCGATCAGGTAGTCACGCAGCGGGCGCTGGTAGCGACCGTGGTACAGCTCGAGGAAGCGCGAGCGGAAATCCGGCACATTGACCTTGATCGGGCACTGCCCGGCGCACGACTTGCACGCCAGGCAGCCGGCCATGGCGTCGTACACTTCATGGGAGAAGTCTTCCTGGCCCTGGCTGCGCGCGCGGTTGTTGCGCAGACGCGCCGGCAGGCCCTTGAGCCACGACACCTTGTTGCGCGCCGCAGCCAGCACATCGATGTTCGCCTCGCCCTGCAGGCGCAACCACTCGCGCATCAGCGAGGCGCGGCCCTTGGGCGAATGCTGGCGTTCGCGGGTAGCTTTCCACGACGGGCACATGGCGTCGTTGGGGTCATAGTTGTAACAGGCGCCATTGCCGTTGCAGTGCACGGCGCTGGGGAAGTCCTGCCATACGCGCTCGTCAATGGTACGGTCAAGGTCGCCGCGCAGGGTCACGCCATCGACCGGGGTCAGCCCCTCGGCGCTGCCCAGTGGTGTGCAGATCTTGCCCGGGTTGAGCTGGTTGTGGGGGTCAAAGGCGCCCTTCAGACGCTGCAACGCCGGGTACAGCTCGCCGAAGTACTCGGGCACGTATTCCGAGCGCAAGCCTTTGCCGTGCTCACCCCACAGCAACCCGCCATAGCGTTTGGTCAGCGCGGCAACTGCATCGGAAATCGGCTTGACCAGTGCGGCCTGCGCCGGGTCCTTCATGTCCAGTGCCGGGCGCACGTGCAGCACGCCGGCATCGACGTGGCCAAACATGCCGTAGGCCAGGCCGTAGCCGTCGAGCAGTGCGCGGAAGTCGGCGATGTAGTCGGCCAACTGCTCTGGTGGTACTGCGGTGTCCTCCACGAACGGCTGCGGGCGCACTTCGCCTTCGACGTTGCCCAGCAGGCCCACCGAACGCTTGCGCATGGTATAGACGCGGGTGACTGCCTCGGCGCCTTCGGCCAAGGTGTGGCCCAGGCGCTCGACGCTGGTGTCGCTTTGCAGGTGCTGGATGAACGCCTGCACCTTGGCGTTGACCTCGGCCGGCTCGTCGCCGCAGAACTCCACCAGGTTGATGCCCAGCGTGGGGCGCTCGGGGTCCGCCGGGAAGTACTCGGCAACGCTGTGCCAGACGATGTCTTTCATCGCCAGCATCAGCACCTTGGAGTCGACCGTCTCGATCGACAGCGGCTTGTGCGCCATCAGCGCATTGGCATCACGCAGCGCATCCATGAAGCTGGTGTAGCGTACGTTGACCAGCACCGCATACTTGGGAATCGGCAGCACGTTGAGCTTGGCTTCGACCACGTAGCCCAGTGAGCCCTCGGCGCCGCACAGCACGCTGTTGAGGTTGAAACGGCCCTGCTCGTCGCGCAGGTGAGCCAGGTCGTAGCCGGTCAGGCAACGGTTGAGCTTGGGGAAGGTGGTTTCAATCAGTTCGGCCTGGGTTTCCTGAATTTCCCGGGCCATGCGGTACACCTCGCCGACCCGGCCCGGCGCGGCGCAGGCCTGCTCCAGCGCAGCATCGTCGATCGGCAGACTGTGCAGGCGTTCGCCACCGAGCAGCACACTGTGCAGCTCCAGCACGTGGTCGCGGGTTTTGCCGTAGGTGCAACTGCCTTGGCCACTGGCATCCGTGTTGATCATGCCGCCGACCGTGGCGCGGTTGGAGGTGGACAGCTCAGGGGCGAAGAACAGCCCGTGCGGCTTGAGCGCAGCATTGAGCTGGTCCTTGACCGTACCGGCCTGTACCCGCACCCAGCGCTCTTCCACGTTGATTTCGAGAATGTTGTTCATGTGCCGCGACAGGTCGACGACGATACCGTCGGTCAGCGACTGGCCGTTGGTACCGGTGCCACCACCGCGGGGGGTCAGCCTGACCTGCTGGAAGCGCGGCTCGCCCATCAGCGTGGCGACCCGCGCCACATCATCGGCATCCAGCGGGAACACCGCCGCCTGCGGCAAGCGCTGGTAGATCGAGTTGTCGGTGGCCAGTACCGTGCGGGTTGCGTAGTCGGCACTGATCTGGCCACGGAAGCCGCTGTTGCGCAGGGCTTCGAGGAATTCGGGGTAATTGGCGCTCGGTGCAACGGTGGACAGCTGGGCGATCATCGAAGGATGGCCTCTTGATATTGGCAAAATCACGGGATCCCTGTCGCCCCAGCATGGGTTGAGGCATGCAGGGATGACGTATAGGCCAATGTTCCTGTAGTTTCGCCTCAGGGGCAAACGGATAATCCTGCCGCTATCAATGACTTTTATGAATGAATTACCGCCACCTGACCCCATCCATGTCACTGCTGCTGGCCTTCGAGGCCGCCGCCCGGCATGAAAGCTACACCCGCGCCGCCGCCGAACTGTCGCTGACCCAAAGCGCGGTCAGCCGCCAGGTACAGGCCCTGGAGCAGCAGTTGGGCCTGACCCTGTTCCGCCGCGAGGGGCGCCAGGTGCAGCTGACCGATGTCGGCCGCCTGTACCAGCGCGAGCTCAGCGAGGCACTGGGGCGCATCCGCAGCGCCACCTTGCAGGCACTGGCCTATCAATCGGGGGTAGGCACCTTGCGCCTGGCTACTCTGCCAACCTTCGGCTCGAAATGGCTGTTGCCGAGGCTGCATGCGTTCTACAGCGCTCACCCAGGCATGCTGGTGCACATTCATTCACGCATTGAAACCATCAACTTCGACACCAGCGAAATCGATGCCGCCATCGGCGTGGCCAGCCACGACTTGCCGGGGCTTGTCTGCCATCGCCTGCATGCCGAGGAGCTGGTGGTGATCTTGCCGCCGGAGGCCGGCGTCGGCAGCCAAGGCTGGAGCCCGGTGCGGATAAGTGAAGAGGTGCTGCTGAATGTGGCCAACAACCCGCATGCGTGGGGCGAGTGGTTTTCCCATCATGGCCTGCCGCACCGGGCGATGCGGCTGGGGCCGAGCTTCGAGCTGACCTCGCACCTGATCCAGGCGGTACGTGCCGGGATCGGGATCGGGCTGGTGCCGCGCATATTGGTGGAGGAAGAACTGGCCAAGGGTGAGCTGTACAGCCCAGGTGTGGCGTTTGCCAGCCAGCGTAGTTATTACCTGATCTACCCGCCGAGGAATGAGGCACTGCCGTCGCTGCGGGCATTCAGGGGGTGGTTGCTGGAGCAGATCTGATTTTGCCGGGATCACCTGACCTGAGGGCAACGCTGTACCTGTAGGAGCGGGTTTACCCGCGAAAGGGCCGGGCCTGCTGGCCAATCTCCACCTGCAGCTCACCGTTGCCGCCGCTATCGTATTCGCGGGTAAACCCGCGCCTACAAGGGTTGTAGGAGCGGGTTCACCCGCGAACAGGCCCATACAGGCAACAAAAAACCCGAAGCCAGTCACCTGACTCCGGGTTTTCGCATACCGCCTATGGCGCCTTACTTGGCCACAGTCTCAACAGCACCGCCCGCATTCACCTGGCGCCGCGACTTGACCACGTACACCACGAACATCGCAAGCAGCCACACCGGGATCGCATACACCGACACCTGGATGCCCGGGATCATCAGCATGATGCCCAGAATCAGCACCACGAAGGCCAGCACCACATAGTTGCCGTACGGGTACCACAGCGCCTTGAACAGCGGCTTCTGGCCGGTACGGTCGAGGTGCTGACGGAACTTCAGGTGCGAGTAGCTGATCATCGCCCAGTTGATCACCAGGGTGGCCACGACCAACGACATCAGCAGTTCCAGCGCGTTTTGCGGCATCAGGTAGTTCAGCAGCACGGCGACGAAGGTCACGGCAGCCGACACCAGGATCGAACGCACTGGCACGCCCCGCTTGTCGACCTTGGCCAGCGATGCCGGGGCATCGCCCTGCTCGGCCATACCCAGCAGCATGCGGGCGTTGCAGTAGGTGCCGCTGTTATACACCGACAGCGCCGCAGTCAGCACCACGAAGTTCAGCAGGTGGGCAGCCACGTCACTGCCCAGCAGCGAGAACACTTGCACGAACGGGCTGCTGCCATAGCTGCCACCCGAGGCGTCGATGCTGGCGACCAGGTTGTCCCACGGGGTCAGCGACAGCAGCACCACCAGGGCACCGACATAGAAGATCAGGATACGGTAGATGACCTGGTTGATCGCTTTGGGGATCACGGTCTTTGGCTTGTCGGCCTCGGCGGCGGTGAAGCCGAGCATTTCCAGGCCACCAAAGGAAAACATGATGAAAGCCAAGGCCATTACCAGCCCGCTGACGCCGTTGGGGAAGAAGCCGCCGTGTGACCACAGGTTGGCCACGGTGGCTTCAGGGCCGCCGCTGCCGCTGGTCAGCAGGTAGGCACCCAGGCCGATCATGCTGACGATGGCCACCACCTTGATGATGGCGAACCAGAATTCGGTTTCACCGAAGAACTTCACGTTCATCAGGTTGATGGCGTTGATCAGCACGAAGAATGCTGCCGCCGTGACCCAGGTGGGGATCTCCGGCCACCAGTAGTGGACATACTTGCCGACCGCCGAAAGCTCCGACATACCCACCAGGATATACAGCACCCAGCAGTTCCAGCCCGACAGGAAGCCGGCGAAACCACCCCAGTAGGTGTGGGCGAAATGGCTGAACGAGCCGGCCACCGGCTCTTCGACGATCATTTCACCCAGCTGGCGCATGATCATGAAGGCGATGAAGCCGCAGATGGCGTAGCCAAGAATCATCGAAGGGCCGGCGGATTTCATCACGCCAGCCGAGCCGAGGAACAGGCCGGTACCAATCGCACCGCCGAGGGCGATCAACTGGATATGGCGGTTCTTCAGGCCCCGCTTTAGCTCGCCTGAATGCATGTTTTGTCCACTCATGAACGAAGTCACCTGCATTGTTTTTATCTGTGACGGAATCGGACCCACCGCGCTCGTGGCGCAGCGGAATGGGCAAGGTGGTTACCTTGGGTTTCTTGACCTCAGGTGCCGCCGGAGCGGGTCAACCAGGCGTGATCAAGAGTGCGCGGTACGCAAGAGGGTCACAGGTAAAACGCGGCGCACTGTATACCCCTGCAAACGCGCAGGCGTCAACGCGTTGCATCGTTTCCTCGGGAAAAAACGCAGCGTTCCTGTGGTTCAGGCCTTCAAAGGCGAAGTGATCGGCGTACATGGCGCCTCCATTTGTTGTTTTGTCAGCCCGGCTCTATGGGCGGGCTTCTGCACAAGGCAATGGCGGCTATAACACCGTGGGGACGGGGGTTTGGGCAAGGGTGGCTGGCGCCATGGTGACGGCTTTGGCACAGGAGCGCCGGCAAGGTTTGTTTACACGATCGGGCTTGATCTGAAATGCGGACTGAAAACGGCCATATTCGTACAGTTTTCTTTACAGGGCGGCTCAAGAACTTGCCAGTCGTCCGAAAAATTCTTTCTGCTCAATATCTTGGGCCGCTTGGCGCGCATTCCCGCAGGCATAAAAAAACCAGCCCGAAGGCTGGTTCCTTGATTACCACGCTGGCTTATCAGCCACGCGGCTTGCCGCGACCACGGCCTGCCGGCTTGTCACCATCAGGCTTGCCCGGACGCTTGCGCATCTCGCTCGGGCGCTCAGCCACCGTGCTGCCACGGGTGGGTTTACGCGGCGCTTCTTCACGCGGCTGACGCGCCGGGCGTTCGCCAGTAGCGGCACCTTCGTGGGCCGGGCGCAGGTTGCGCACGCGCTCGCCACGGCCCAGCGGGCGGGTCGACTTGCGCTGCAGGCGCTCCATCTTGTCCTTGGCCTTGAGCTTCATGGCTGGCAGCGCGACCGGCTGCAGGCCGACTTCGGCGGCGAGGATGTCGATTTCGCCCTGGGTCATTTCGCGCCAGCGGCCCATCGGCAGGTCGGAGTTGAGGAACACCGGGCCGAAACGCACACGCTTCAGGCGGCTGACCACCATGCCCTGGGATTCCCACAGGCGACGCACCTCACGGTTACGACCTTCCATCACCACGCAGTGGTACCAGTGGTTGAAGCCTTCGCCACCCGGTGCCTTCTGGATATCGGTGAACTTGGCCGGGCCGTCTTCCAGCATTACGCCGGCTTTCAGGCGCTCGATCATCTCGTCGTCGACTTCACCACGCACACGTACCGCGTACTCACGGTCCATCTCGTAGGACGGGTGCATCAGGCGGTTGGCCAGCTCACCGTCGGTGGTGAACAGCAGCAAGCCAGTGGTGTTGATGTCGAGGCGGCCGATGTTGATCCAGCGGCCTTCTTTTGGCCGTGGCAAGCGGTCGAACACGGTCGGACGGCCTTCCGGGTCGTCACGGGTGCAGATTTCGCCGTCGGGCTTGTTGTACATGATCACCCGGCGAGTGGCCTCGGCGGCCTCCTCGCGCTTGATCAGCTTGCCGTCCACGGCGATGGCGTCGTGCAGGTCTACGCGCTGGCCAAGGGTGGCCTCGACGCCGTTGACCTTGATGCGACCCTGGCTGATCCAGGCCTCGACATCACGCCGCGAGCCCACGCCAATGCGCGCCAGCACTTTCTGCAGCTTTTCGCCGGATGGCGGGGTGATTTCGGTTTCTTTCAGGTCTTGCTCACTCATCTGGGCACCTCCCGGTGTAGGAATGAAAACAGGTTTCTGGCGACGAACGCGCCAAAAGGCCGCGCATCATACGCGGTTCATCAGGGGAACGCACTGCAGGGTAGAGGGTTTTGTGGGGATGGGCATGATTTTCTGCCCAGTGGGCTTTGTGCTGGCCTCTTCGCGGGCAGGCCCGCCCCTACAGGTACGCGCAACCTTCGGAACCTGTGATACCACTGTGGGACCGGGCTTGCCGGCGAAGAGGCCAGCACAGGCAACAGATCAATCAGGGCTGTGCCTTGATCTCCTCCTCCACCGGAGGCTCAGGCTCTTCTCCCCGTAGATCATCAAAATCGGTTTTCAAACCGTCTTCCATGGCATCCAGTTCCACCAACAGGCTACGGAAGCTGGTCTCCTCTCTCGGCTCACCAACCTCCTCTTCCCCAAGGCTGGCATCCGCCAACGCCTGCAGGTGCGCAGGCACCGGCGCATCATCCGGATCAAGTTGCGGCTCTGGTTCCATTTCGCGCAGCTCGGCCAAGGCCGGCAGGTCCTCAAGGCTCTTGAGGTTGAAATGGTCGAGAAACGCCTTGGTGGTGGCGAACATCGCCGGCCGCCCGGGCACTTCGCGGTAGCCGACCACGCGAATCCACTCGCGCTCCATCATGGTCTTGATGATATTGCTGTTCACCGCAACGCCCCGCACATCCTCGATTTCACCCCGGGTGATCGGCTGGCGGTAGGCAATCAGGGCCAATGTCTCAAGCAGCGCACGCGAATAGCGCTGCGGGCGCTCTTCCCACAGGCGCCCGACCCAAGGGGCATAATCCTCGCGAATCTGCAGGCGATAGCCGCTGGCCACCTCCTTGAGCTCGAACGCACGCCCATCGCACGACTTGCCCAGCACCTCCAGGGCCCGCTTGAACACCTTGGGCTCAGGGCGCTCGGCCTCCTCGAACAGCTCGTACAGGTGCTCCAGGGATTGCGGCTTGCCCGAAGCGAGCAAGAAGGCTTCGATCAGCGACGCCAGGTCGCGGGGTTCATTCAGGTTCATCGGGTTCTTCAACTGGCGCTGGGCGAAGCCGCACGTGAATGGCGGCGAAAGGTTCATTCTGCACAAGTTCGATCAGCGATTCCTTCACCAGCTCGAGAATGGCCATGAAGGTCACCACCACGCCCAGCTTGCCCTCCTCGGCAGCGAACAGCGCGATGAACGGCACAAAGGCACCGCCCTTGAGACGCTCCAGCACCTGGCTCATGCGCTCGCGGGTGGACAAGGTCTCACGGGTGATCTGATGGCTTTCGAACAGGTCGTTGCGGCGCATCACCTCGGCCATGGACATCAGCAGCTCTTCCAGGCTGACCTGAGGCAACAGCTTGCGTACCTTGGCCTGCGGCGCTTCCAGGCGCGGCACCACCACCTCGCGCCCGACCCGTGGCAATTCGTCGATGCCCTCGGCGGCAGCCTTGAAGCGCTCGTACTCCTGCAGGCGGCGGATCAGTTCGGCGCGTGGGTCACCCTCCTCCTCCTCGACGTCGGCGGAACGCGGCAGCAGCATGCGTGACTTGATCTCGGCCAGCATGGCAGCCATCACCAGGTATTCGGCGGCCAGCTCAAGGCGTACGCTTTTCATCAGCTCCACATAGCCCATGTACTGCCGGGTGATCTCGGCCACAGGGATGTCGAGGATATCGATATTCTGCTTGCGGATCAGGTACAGCAACAGGTCCAGCGGGCCTTCGAAAGCTTCGAGGATGACTTCAAGGGCATCCGGCGGGATGTACAGGTCCAGCGGCAGCTCGGTCAGGGCTTCACCATAGACCAGCGCCAACTGCAGTTGCCGAGGCTCCTCGACCCGTTCGGCCGGCGCCTCAGGCGCTTCCAGCTGGCTCACGCGTTGACCAGGAACGGCGTGGGGTCGCCACAACCTTCGCGGATCAGTTCCGGTTCGTCGCCGGAGAGGTCGATGATGGTCGACGCCTTGAGGTCGCCGAACCCGCCATCGATCACCAGGTCGACATGGTGCTCCAGCCGTTCACGGATCTCGTAAGGGTCGGTCATCGGCTCGCTGTCGCCCGGCAGGATCAGGCTTACGCTCATCAGTGGCTCGCCCAACTCGGCCAGCAAGGCCAGGGTGATGGCGTGGTCCGGCACACGCAGCCCGATGGTGCGACGCTTATCGTGCAACAGCAGGCGCGGCACTTCACGCGTGCCGTTGAGGATGAAGGTGTAAGGCCCCGGCACATGCGCCTTCAGCAAGCGGAAGGTGCCGGTGTCGACCTTGGCGTACAACCCCAGCTGCGACATGTCGCAGCACATCAGGGTAAAGTTGTGCGTCTTGTCCAGCCCGCGTAGGCGCCGCACCCGCTCGATTGCCGACTTGTCGCCTATCTGGCAACCCAGCGCATACGCCGAATCCGTCGGATACACCACCACGCCCCCCTTGCGGATGATCTCGACGGCCTGTTTTATCAGGCGCGCTTGTGGGTTCTCCGGATGAATCTGGAAAAATTGGCTCACGTAATCGTCCTGTTCATAGCGCCAAAGGCTGTTCATGGCTGAATCGACGCCACAAAGGTGGCAGATCCTCGGGCAAAGGCCGATAGGCACCGATCTCGCCCCAGGTGCCGGGGCCGTGGAAGTCACTGCCAGCGCTTGCCAGCAGGCCGAACTCACGGGCAAGAATGGACATGGTGCCCACTTGCTCGGCAGGCATCATCCCGTTTACCACTTCAAGCGCCTGCCCTCCTGCCTGAATATAGTCGGCAATCAGCCGCCTGCGCTTGCTGCGGGTCAGGTCGTAATGCATGGGATGCGCCAGGCTCACCCAGGCGTTGGACTCTCTCAGCGTGGCAACGGTTTCGTCGAGCGTCGGCCAGTGCTGCTTGACGTCGCCCAGCTTGCCGGCGCCCAGCCACTTGCGAAACGCTTC
>NZ_JAUHUI010000083.1:0-1846 GCF_030418155.1 Pseudomonas sp. 2,4-D | reverse complement strand
TTGAGCGATAAGATGTTGAACCACAGCATCCCTGCGTTTAAACCACCACCACCGCCGGAGGTGAGCAACCCAAGGAAGTTGGGTTTCACGCGCGCAGTAGTGGTCAGCTCGATGGACACCGTGCGGCTACCCGAGATGCGCAACGCTTTCATCTCTTCAACCTGCGCCATGCCGCTCTTCAAATACCGCTGCACCTCCTGGCTAAAGGGATTTTCCGTAATGGCCTGCTCGGTGATTCGATAGCGCGCCGCCAACAACCCCAGTGCTTTCTCGGCATTGGCCTCACGCGCTGCCAGCAACACTTGCTGGCGCAGGCCATGGCTGGCATCCCAGCGGGTCTGGCCACGCAGGCGCTTGAGCACCACGGCATTGACCGACTGGGCGGTGAGGTCGGTGATGTCAGCCATGGCCGGGAAGCGACCGGCCAGCCCTTCGATCACGTTGTCGCTGGCGCCGAACAAAGAGCCGATCGAATCGGCTTTGTCCTTGAACGGGTTGAACGGCGCCAAGGCGGTGTAAAGCGGGCTGTCGTGCTGGTCCAGCCATTGCTCCAGGCGTTTGAAACGCCGGTCATGATCTTCGGTGCCGGGTGTCGGCTGGCCCATCGGGTGAATCAGCAACGCCAGTGAGATTTCCAGACCACGGGCGGAGGTGCGTTCGTCACGGTCGTAACAGGCCAAGGCGGCTGCCAGGCTGTAGGGGTTATCGATGTGTTGGGATTCGGCCGTCGCCAGCCAGGCGTCATGATCGTTGCTGGCTTGCAAGGCCAGGTTGCGCAGGGCGGCAATCCGCCGTTCCAGCGCGTCGCGTTCGGCGAGGAAGCGCCGGTATTTGTCGACATCGAGGCGCTGTGCCAGGCGCGCGCCATTGGGGGAGTAATCTTCATGGGTGAGGGCCTGGAAATGGGACTCGGCCGGCGACAGGGCAGGCCCCCTGCGTGAAGTGCCCAGCCTGAACGCGGCCAGTTCCGGTGAAGGTGCATCCGCCGGGTACAGGCTCTCCAGCGTCTTGTTCAGCAGCATGGCGACCAGGTTGCGATGGTGAAAGTCGCGGCTCTGCGGGCTGAGCTGTTCGGCATCCAGCCGGTAGCATGCCGGCACGCGCTCCTGCTCGGGAGGTTGGGCGGGTTTTGTGTGCTCCAGTTGCTCGGCCGGCATCAGGTCACGCAGTTGATGCTGGTAGGCCGAGACCGACAGGCTCAGGTCCAGGGCCATGCCTTCGGCGTCGGCGAGCGCCACCACCACTGGCACTTTCGGCTGGGTCCAGGGGTAGTGGCGGGCGATGGCATTGAGGTTGCCGATGGGCAAGGTTTCGGTGACCGGGTCGCTGCTCCAGGTCAGCGGCATGCGCCGCTCGGTTGGCTTGAAGTCTTCGACCCAGGTTTGCAGGGCACTGACTGGCAGCACATGGGGCTGGGTGGACGGCGCCGGGTTGCCGCTGACCAGCTCGGCCATGTCCAGCTGGCGCATGTGCCGTTTGCGCAGGGCTGCCGAACCGGTGATACGGGCGGTGATGGCGTTGGTCCACAGGTGCGGGCTGTAGCCGATCCACACTTCCTCGGCGGAGTCCTGGCAGGTGTCGGCCCACACCCAGCCGGTGCTCTGGCCGGACAGGTAGCGCTCACGGCGGTGGTAGTCCTCCAGCCCTTGATAGCGCAGCTCTTTGTAGAGGCCCGCGCCGACGTGCTCATGAATGACCAGCTTTTCGCCCTGAGGGCCTTTCATGAACACGTAGACATAGCCCGGGCGCAAAGCACGGAGGGTGTAGGCCGAGTGCTGCAGCGTGGGGAAGCCTTGTTCCAGGTTGAAGCCTGCATCGGCATAGCGGCAGGCGGGGGCGTCGCCGG